>DASQPR010000577.1:0-4154 GCA_035643815.1 Micromonosporaceae bacterium
CGCAACGAGATTGCCATCACCGGTGCACCGCAGCCGTCCACCCCGATCGCGGTTACCGGTTCGCCGGCCAGGTCCTCCACTGCGGTCCGGATCTGCTTCTGCAGCGGGTGATCGGGCAGCGGATAGTCATCGGTCGACCAGCCGGCCGCGACACACGTACGCAGCATGCCCGTGTGCTTGCCCGAACAGTTCATGTAGACGGGAGCCGGACCGCCACCGGATCGGAGCACGTCGGCCCGCGCGGTCTCGGAGATCGGCAGGTCCGGCGGCGTACGCAGGTCCGACTCGGTCAGGCCGCCGGCTGCGAGCATCGACCGTACGCGGGAAATGTGCATCGGCTCACCGGAGTGGCTGGCGGCGCACAGCGCAAGATCGGCCGGATCATCCAGCGACAGTCCCGAACGCAGCATGCCGACCGCCTGCATGAGCTTGTTCGACGAGCGCGGGAAGATCGGGCTACTCGGGTCGCCGGCCGACGCGACGAGCACGCCGTCCGCGTCGAGCACGGCCACCGATCCACGGTGGAAACCTTCGACGAACCCGGACCGGATCACTTCGGCGACCACGTCGCCACCTGCGTAAGCCACGCGGCGACGCTATCTCATCACCCGATCGTGGCCTAGCCGCCGATGTCGGATGCGGTCGGCATCACCGCTTGGCTACGCCGAGCATTTCGCGCGCTTCGTCGGTGGTCATCGGCGGACGCTGTGCCAGTCGCGCGAAGCCAACCGCCCGCGCGACCAGCTGCATGTTCGACTCAACGGGTTGGCCCTTGGCGTACGTGATCGTGTCCTCCATACCGACCCGCAGGTGGCCACCGGCGGACAGCGACGCGAGCATGACGTCGATCGTGGAGCGGCCGATGCCGGTCGCTGCGAACGTCGTCCCCTCGGGCAGGTCGCGTACGGCCTGCTTGCAGGCGACCAGCGCTTCGGTCGTGCCCGGCATGCCGCCCGGGACGTTCATCACGAAGTCGACATGCACGTGACCGCCGGCGGGCAAGCCGTGCCGACCCAGCAGCCGTTGCAGCGAGGCGAGCTGGCCGAGGTCGAATATCTCGTACTCCGGCACAATGCCCCGCTCCTGCATGCGCATGTGCAGGTCGACGATGAACTCCCAGCGATTCATGAACACGCCGTCACCGAAGTTGACCGTACCCATCGTGCATGACGCCATGTCCGGCTCAGCATCGAGCACGGCGAGTCGCGCGCCCTCCGGATCGGTTACCGCACCGCCCGACGACAGCTGCACGATCAGATCCGTCTCGGCCCGCAACGCCTGCACCGTCTCCTTCAGCCGGCCCTGATCGAGCGTCGGCTGGGCAGCGTCGTCGCGGATGTGCACATGGATAACGCTCGCGCCGAGGGCCTCACATTCGCGGGCCGTGGTCACCAACTCGTCGAGCGTCACCGGCAACGCCGGCACCTCGGCCTTGTCCACTTCCGCGCCGGTCGGGGCTACGGTGATCAACGTGCCGTTCGTCATCCAGCGATCGTCGCATGCTTTGCTTTTCTAAGCGCCTGGACCTAACCGGTCGGCGCACTCCGAAGCGCCGTGATACGGGAGGCCGCGCCTGTCCAAGCGCCTGGACCTAACCGGTCGGCGCACTCCGAAGCGGCCGTGATACCGCAGGCCGCGCCTGTCCAAGCGCCTGGACCGTGCTTGTCCAAGCGCCTGGACCGCCGGTCGGCGCACTTCGAAAGCGGCCCTGAGACGGCGAGGTGGGCGGCTAGGCAGGGTCGATGGCGGCGGCAGACGGGCCGACCATCAGCGCGGCGTCGTCGGCCACGTTCCGTTTCACGACCGCCAGCGCGATCGTGCCTAGCTCGTGGTGGCGGACCGCCGTACCCACGAATCCAACCTCGCGCCCGTCGGCCGCAACCACCGGCGAGCCAGGCGCCGGCAGCTCGTCCGTGCTGACGCCGTCGAAGTGCAGGAGCACCAGCCGCCGCGGTGGTCGGCCCAGGTTGTGCACGCGGGCCACCGTTTCCTGGCCGCGGTAACAACCCTTATCCAGGTGTACGGCCGGAGCCAACAACTCGATTTCGGCCGGGATCGTCCGGTGATCCGTCTCCAGACCGAACCGTGGCCGGCGAGCCGCGACGCGCACCGCGTCGTACGCCCAGATGCCGGCCGGCGCGACACCGAGCGTTCCGGTCACGTCGGCGACCGAGTCGCGCGGCACCAGCAGGTCGATCCGGTCGACGTGCCGCCGAGCCCACCCGCCACCCGGAAGCGCGACCGTCGCGTAGACCGTTGTCGGCCGCGCGGCTACGTCGGCGCTGGCGAATTTCGGTCCAGGAACGGGCTGCACTTGCGGCTCGTCCGGGGCGGAGACACCGAGGCGGGTCAGTGCGCTGTCGGCGTTCGGGCCGACGAGCGACAACAGCGCCCAGTCTGCGGTCACGTCGACCGGGTCAGCTTGGGTCAGGAAGCGCATCTTCAGCAAGAAGTCGACCAGATCACCCGCGGTGCCGGGCTCGACGTCGAGCCATGTTGTCATGCCGTCGTCGACGAGAAGGGCGTCGTGTTCCACGTGCCCGTGGGGCGACAGAACCAACAACTCGCTCCCCTCGCCCGGGGCGAGTTCCAGCAAATGCTGGGTCGTCAGGTTGTGCAGCCAAGTCAGGCGCTCCGGACCGGTGATTGCGATCACTCCGCGGTTACTCCGGTCGACCAGAGCCACGTCGGATTCCATCGCGCGCTGCTCGCGCACCGGGTCGCCATAGTGCGCGACGAGATCGGCATCGCGCGAATCCGGGTTCAGGTCGCCCAGTCGTACGGCAGTCATGCGCAACCTTCCTCGTGCCCGGCCTGGATCTCGTGACCGCCGACGCTGTCGATCTCTTGGCCGCTGCAGTGGGCGCACAGGCCGAAGAGCGCTACGTGTCCGACGTCTACCTGGAAGTTCCGGGCGTCGCCGATCTTTGCCGCGAGTGGATTCAGCATGGCCGCGGGCACCTCGTCAATCGCATGACAACTACGACACACGAGGTGGACGTGTTGTTCCCCGGCCACACCGTGATACGTCGTCGCGCCGTGCGAGAGATGCGCGTGCGTGACGAGACCTAGCTCCTCCAACAGCTCCAACGTCCGGTAGACGGTAGTGATGTTCACCCCGGCCGCCGTGGCGGCGACCCTCGCGTGCACCTGGTCCGGCGTGGCGTGGCCGAGTTCGTAGACGGCCTCCAGGACGAGCTGACGCTGCGGCGTTAGTCGCAGCCCGCGCTTGCGCAGCACGTCGGCCAAGGATGATTCGGACACCACTCGATCCTACGTCCGGACGGTAGGCTCGCCGGGTGCCCGAACGCGTTGACGCTGCCGATTCCCCGACCGAGATCGCCGTGCCGGAGCGGCTTGTCGCCGTGCTCGGTCGCGGCCTGGTTCCGGCCGACACGCCCATCCTCCGCGCGGACGATCTTGGTGCGCTGCGTGGCGACGGCATCTTCGAAACGCTGCATATCCGCCAGGGTCGGCCGTGGATGCTCGATGAGCACCTGCGCCGGATGTCCGGTTCGGCGGCTCGGCTCGATCTCGCGTTGCCGCCGGCGAAAGCTCTGGCCGAGTTGATCGACGTCCTGCTCGCCGGCTGGCCGGCCGACGTCGAGGGAGCTGCCCGCCTCGTCTGCACGCGTGGTGCCGAAGCGGGCAGCGATGTGACCGTGTTCGCCACGGTCACCCCGATCGGCCCAGCGGTCGTACGGTCACGCCGCGAGGGCATCACCGTAGCCACCGCGTCTTTGGGCCTGGCCGCGGATGCCCGTGAGCGCGCGCCGTGGCTGCTCGGCGGCGCGAAGACCATCTCGTACGCCGTGAACATGGCGGCCCAGCGGTGGGCCCAGGGGCAAGGCGTCGACGACGTGTTATGGGTCTCCGCCGACGGATTTGCACTGGAAGGCCCGACCTCGACGCTGATCTGGCTCGACGGCACGACCTTGTGCACGGTTCCGGCCGAGACCACGGGAATCCTCGCCGGCACGACCGCACGGTGGCTTCTCGAGCGCGCGGACAAGCTCGGCTACGACGCCGAGGAACGGATGATTGCGCCGGCCGCGCTGGCCGAGGCCGCCGGCGCCTGGTTCGCGTCGTCGGTTCGAGGAGTCGTCGAGATCCGCGCCATCGATGGCGTCGCGACGGCCGCGGCCAAGGACACC
>DASQPR010000578.1:0-2324 GCA_035643815.1 Micromonosporaceae bacterium
GATGAAGCCGACGGCGTTCCTCGTCAACACGTCACGCGGCCCGATCGTGGACGAGCGATCACTGATCCGGGCCCTGCACGCCGGGACTATCGCCGGAGCCGGCCTCGACGTTTACGACACCGAACCGCTGCCGGCCGACCACCCGCTGCTGGCCGCGCCGAACACCGTACTCCTCCCCCACCTCGGGTTCGTGAGCCGGGAAAACCTCGCCGTGTTCTACCAGAACAGCGCCGACAATATCGCGGCGTTCCTGGACGGAGCGCCCGTGCGCGTCGTCACGGCGACATGATCGACTCGCGGCTTCCCCACGTGACCCATCGGCTCGGCATTTCATCGCACAATTCACCGGAAACGCACAGGCAACTCATGCCGTCGCGCCGCGCGCGACCGTACGGTGAGAGTGTGCCAATGGCCCGGCACGGCACCATCGCGAGGCACGGCGGGTAGGTCGCGGCGCGGACCGGTCGGTCTCGGCGCTGACCACCGCGGGCCTGCTCCAGGCCGACGACGAGAATGGGCCGACACCGTGACCGATGATCCACGAGCGATGCGGATGGCCGAAAAGGCGGCCGACGACCTCGACGACGTACTGACCATGGGCGCCGAGGAGGAGTTCCTCCTCATCGACCCGCAGACCGGGCAGATCGTCCCGGCCGTCGATGACGTCATGGCGGCCCTCGGCGATCGGCTCAACGGCGACCTCGAGGGCCTGGTCCAGTACGAGTTCCAGGCCAACCAGATCGAGCTGGCGACACCACCGACGACCGATCTCGCGACGCTTCGCGACTCGCTGATCTCGATCCGGACGGCACTGTGCGACGCCGCCGAGTCCGCTGGCGTACGCCTCGTCGCCATCGGCACCGGAACGCTCCCGCTCGACGCGCCGGCGGTGCTCTCGGGCAATCCACGCTACGTGCGGATGACCGAGGAGTTCGGCGCGATCTGGTCGACCGCCGGGGTGTGCGGCTGCCACGTACACGTCGGGGTGCCCGACCGGGAACTCGGGGTGCAGGTGCTCAACCACCTGCGTGGCTGGCTGCCGGTGCTGCACGCGGTCACCGCGAACTCGGCCATCGCCGACGGAGTCGATACCGGCTACGCGAGCTGGCGGTCGGTGTTGTGGTCCCGGTGGCCGAGCGTCGGGCCGCCGCCGCACCTCGAGTCGGCCGCGCACTATGACGAGGTGATGCGCGATCTGCGCGGTGCCGGCGCGATGTTGGACGACAACATGCTCTATTGGTTCGCCCGCATGTCGACGCACGTGCCGACGGTCGAGGTGCGCGTCGGGGACGTCTGCTCGACCGTCGATGACACCGTCCTGGTTGCGGCGTTGGTACGTGGTCTCGTCGGCACCGTCATCGACCGCGTCGCCGCAGGGCAGCCGCCCCGGCACGTCCGCGACTGGCTTGTCACCGCGGCGCATTGGCGGGCCGCGCACGACGGCCTGGAAGGCGGCGCGGTCGACGTGGCCACTGGCCGTCCGATGCCAGCGTGGGATCTGCTCCGGCAACTCGTCGACGAGGTCACGCCGGTGCTGGACCGTCATGGCGATCTCGGCACCGTTGACAAGTTGCTCACGCAACTCCGATCACGCGGTAGCGGTGCCGCCCAACAGCGGGCCCGGTTCGCCGGCGGGTCGGACGCGCGCGACGTCATCTTCGCCGCGGCGGATGCGACCCGTCCGTAACCCCCTGGTGCCGTTGGGTTAACCACGTACCGGCTCGGCCGGCGCTTTGGCGCGCGCGGGACACGGCATGCAAAGCTGCATGGCGTGTCCCCCCTCGCCGTACCGCTCGCCGTGCCGTTGTCCGATCCGTCCCGTCTCGCGTCGGGCGGCACATCGCCGTCCGACGTCTGGGGGCAAGTGACCTCCGTACAGCCGGCGGTGCCATATCTCCTGGTCGTGCTGACGGCGTTGGCAGCACTGGCAGTGGTGGCCGCGCCGCGGCTGTGGCACCTGTTCCGCCACGCGATCACGATCGCGCACGAGGGCGGCCACGCTCTGGTCGCAGTGTTGTGCGGCCGTCGCCTGCGGTCGATCCGGCTGCACTCGGACACGTCCGGACTCACCGTTACGCGGGGCCGGCCAAGCGGCTTCGGGATGGTCCTCACACTGATGGCCGGTTACCTCTTCCCGTCGGTCATTGGCATCGGGGGCGCCGCACTGCTGGCTGCGCACCACGTCACGCTGGGCCTCTGGATCTACATCGCGTTGCTGTTCGGAATGCTCACCATGATCCGCAACCTGTACGGCGTGCTCACCGTCATCGTCACCGGCGGCGCGGCGTTCATCGTGTCGTGGTACGCGTCCACGCAGGTGCAGG
>DASQPR010000579.1:0-2955 GCA_035643815.1 Micromonosporaceae bacterium
GCGCCGAGCGAAATCGCCGCTTCGAGGGTGATCGCAACGCTGGAGTCGATGCGGGCCAACTCCTCGAGCGCGATGCAGAGCGCAAAGTAGTCGCCGCCCATGCCGCCGGCCGACTCGGGGAACGGCAGACCGAACAGGCCCATCTTGCCCATCTGACGGACGATCTCGTACGGGAAGGTGTGGTTCTCGTAATGCTCCGCGATCACCGGTGCGACCACGTCCAGAGCGAATTCGCGGACGGTCGCCCGGAGAGCTTCGTGCTCGTCGTTGAGCTGAAAGTCGGGCATCGGTGCTCCTCATTGATTTTGCGACGCAGGGCGAAGCCCTCGTGGGTGCTCGAGAATCAGACAGGTGTGACGCCGTGACGGCGACGGGAGAAGTGACGGTCCTTGTGTCGGGCGGCGGCGAACCGCGCGATCAATTCGTCGCGCAGCTCATGCGGTTCGACGATCGTGTCGACAACCAACTCGCTGGCCAGCCGCACGATGTCGATGTCTTCCTCGTATTCGGCGCGCTTCGTGGCCACGAACGCGGCGCGCTCGCCCTCGTCCTCGATCGCCGCGATCTTGTTGGCGTAGACGGCGTTGACGGCGGCCTCCGCGCCCATCACCGCGATCTTTGCGGTCGGCAGGGCGATCGTCGCGTCCGGTGCGAAGCCGGGGCCGGCCATCGCGTAGAGGCCGGCGCCGTAGGCCTTGCGCACGACCACACAGATCTTGGGTACGGTCGCTTCGCTGATCGCACTGACCATCTTGGCGCCGTGCCGGATGATGCCTTGCTTCTCGACCGCCGTGCCGACCATGAAGCCCGGTACGTCGGCCAGAAACAGCAACGGCACATTGAACGCGTCGCAGAGTTGGACGAAGCGGCTCGCCTTGTCGGCCGAGTCGACGAACAGTACGCCGCCCTTGAACATCGAGTTGTTGCCGACGATGCCGACAACCTCGCCGTTCAAGCGGGCGAAGCCGACGGTCAACTCGCGCGCCCACAACGCGTGGATCTCGAAATAGCTGTCCGCGTCGACCAGACCCTTGACGTAGCGCCGCATGTCAAACGCCTGCCGCTCGCTCGCCGGCACGAGCGTGGCGAGGTCCGCACCGGTCGAGGCCGCGGGTTCGGCCGCCGGCGCCGTTTGCGTGTAATTCGACGGCAGGTACGACAGATAGCGCTTCACGACGGCGAGCGCGTCCGGCTCGTCCTTGCATAGGAAGTGACCGACGCCCGATTCGGTGGTGTGGACCTTCGCGCCGCCCATCGCTTCGAGCGTCGTCTTCTCGCCGGTGACCATCTCGACCATGCGGTCGCTGCCGAGATACATCGACGCGTTGCCGTCGACCATCGCGACGACGTCGCAGAACGCGGGAATGTACGCACCACCCGCAGCCGACGGCCCGAAGAGCGCGCAGACCTGCGGAACGCTGCCGGACGCGCGGACCTGGTTATAGAAGATGTTGCCGGCGCCGCGCCGACCGGGGAACAGGTCGACCTGATCGGTGATCCGCGCGCCGGCGCTGTCGACGAGGTAGATCATCGGCACCGATGTCGTGTACGCCCGCTCGATGATCCGTACGATCTTCTCCACCGTACGGGCGCCCCACGAGCCGGCCTTCACGGTGGAGTCGTTAGCCATGAGGCAGACGGGCCGGCCGTCGACCGTCGCCGTACCGGTGATCACGCCGTCCGCGGGCAGCCCGTCGGCGAGGACGTTGGCATACCGGCCGTCCTCGACGAACGAGTCGGCGTCGACCAGCAGCGCGATGCGTTCGCGCGCGAAGAGCTTGCCGCGGCTGGCGTTGGCCGCGTGATAGCGCTGCGCACCGCCGGCCTGAACCTGCTTGCTCAGCTGCTCCAACGCCTCGTCGTCGAGCGACACGCGCACCCCTGTCCCACCGCGATCGACCACGCTACCTGAACGATCGTTAGGTTAGCACGTAGGCGATGAAATCGACGGTTGGCGGACCAGGATGGCGAGTCCGGCGCCTGAACCAGTACGATATCTGGTACCAGTCGAAAGGAAACCCATGTCAGCCATCTCAGCGTCAGAAGCGCGCAAGCGGCTTTTCCCGCTGATCGAGCAGGTCAACAACGACCACGCCCCGGTCGAGATCGTGCACCGTGCCGGCAATGCAGTGCTGGTGTCGAAGGAAGACTGGGACGCACTCGAGGAGACCGCCTACCTGCTCCGGTCACCAGCCAACGCGGCTTGGCTTGCCGAGGGCGTGGACGAATACCACGCCGGAGACGCCGTCGAGCGTGATCTCGATCGATCATGAAGGTGATGTTCGTGTCGACCGGCTGGCGCGACTACATGTTTTGGCAGAACACAGACCGTGCTGTAGTGAAGCGGATCAACCGTCTCATCGACGACATTGGAAACGGTGATCCGTTCGATGGCATCGGAAAGCCCGAACCGCTCCGGCACCACCTCGCTGGCACGTGGTCGCGCCGAATCACCGATGAGCATCGTCTCGTCTATGCCATGTCGACGGACAATTCCGGCGACGACATCGTGACGATCATCGCCTGTCGCTACTACTACGAAAAATAGGCCACAAGGCTCACGATGCGACGAGTCGCGTCCGCGGGCCGGCGCGCAGCACACCCGAGGGCAGCTCGCGCCCGACGACGCGCTGGGCGAGTTCGGCCACCTCGATCAGCTTGTCCAGGTCAATGCCGGTGTCGATGCCCATGTCGTGCAGCATGTGTACGACTTCCTCGGTCGCAACATTGCCGGTCGCGCCCGGAGCGTACGGGCAGCCACCCAGGCCACCGACGCTCGCGTCGAAGTCGGTGACGCCGTATTCGAGCGCCGTGAGGATGTTGGCCAGCCCGGTGCCCCGCGTGTTGTGGAAGTGCAGCAACACCGGCTGATCCGCAGACACGTCCCGGAGGGCGTCCAACACGTCCCGGACCCGGCGGGGCGTCGCCATGCCGGTCGTATCGCCGAAGGAGATC
>DASQPR010000580.1:0-4951 GCA_035643815.1 Micromonosporaceae bacterium
CGACCTCGCCGGACTGCTGACGACGCTGAAGGGACTGCCGCTCGCGTACAACCGCGATCTACAGGAGGACAAGGAGCCGGTCTTCGACGCGGTCGACACGCTGGAGGTCGTGTTGCCGGCGCTCGCCGGGATGATCGCGACCATGACAGTGCGAGCCGACCGCGTCGCCGCGGCCGCACCGGTGGGTTACACCCTCGCCACCGAAGTCGCCGACTGGCTGGTACGTCGCGGAATCCCGTTCCGCGAGGCGCACGAGATCACGGGTGCGCTGGTGGCGCGCGCGTCCGCCCGCGGCATCGGACTCGACGAGATGGACGACGCCGAACTGGCCGACGTGTCCGCCTCTCTGACCCCCGACGTACGCGAAGTGCTGACCGTACCGGGGGCTCTTGCCGCTCGCACGACGTTCGGGTCAACCGGCCGACAACCCGTCACCGAGCAGTTGACCTCGGCCGCCGCGCTGGTCGCACAGTGGAGGGCCTGGTCGGACGAGGTTGTCGTGCCCCGGTAGCCTCGGCGACGTGAGTGGCACGCGCATCGCGATGTGGTCCGGGCCGCGCAACATCTCGACCGCGATGATGCGCAGCTTCGGCCAGCGTGCGGACACGATCGTCGTCGACGAGCCGCTCTACGCGCACTACCTGTTCGCCACCGGTCTGGACCACCCGGGCCGGGACGCCGTCGTTGCGAGCCAGCCGACTGACTGGCGGGCCGTCGCGGCCACTCTGACCGGGCCGCTGCCCGATGGCATCTCGGTGTTTTACCAGAAGCACATGACGCATCATCTGTTGCCGGATGTCGGTCGGTCGTGGCTCAGCGTTCTCAGCCACGCCTTCTTGATCCGCGATCCCGCCTATGTCGTGGCGTCGTACGCCAAGGTTCGCGAGCCGACGCTCGACGACCTCGGATATCCGCAGCAGGTCGAGATCTTCCGGCGGTACGGCGGCCCGGTCATCGACGCCGCCGACGTGCTCCGCGATCCGGCCGGCGTGCTGTCCCGTTTGTGCGAAGCGCTCGGGATCGATTGGGACCCGGGGATGCTTGGGTGGCAGCCCGGCCCACGGGACACCGACGGCGTATGGGCGCCACATTGGTACGGCAAGGTCGAGACTTCCACCGGCTTCGGGACACACGATGCCCGGCCGGCCGCGGTACCGAGTCGGCTGCAGGCCCTGGTCGACGCCGCGATGCCGTACTACGAGGAACTCGCCGTACAGCGTCTCGCGGCCTAGCCCGTACCGCCGGATCTATGGCTGGTCGACTCTATAGGTGGTCGACTCTATGGCTGGTCGACGATCGGCGTGCCGTGCGCGACGGCGTGGGCGCGGTAGATCTCCGCGAGGCGCTGGGTTACCGGTCCGACGCCCGACTTGCCGATCGTGCGGCCGTCGATCTCGACAACCCCAGCGATCTCGCCCATCGTGCCGGTGCAGAACACTTCGTCGGCGGTGTACATCTCGGCCAGCGAGATGTCGCGCTCTTCGCACAAGATCCCCGCCGCCGGCGCGATCGTGAGCACGGTCGCGCGGGTGATGCCCTCCGGACAGGCGAGGGCGTACGGCGTGCTCAACTTGCCGGCGACGACCGTGAACAAGTTGGTCGCGTTCGTTTCCGCGACGAATCCACGACCATCGAGCATCAGCGCGTCGTCGGCCCCCGCAACGTTCGCCTCCATCTTGGCGAGGATCGAATTCAGCAGGTTGTTGTGATGGATCTTCGGGTCGAGGACATCCGGACCGGGCCGGCGGGTGCTCGCGGTGATCAGGCGCAGACCGGACGTGTCGTAGACCGGCGCCTTGTATTCCGGCAGCACGATGAGCGTGCATCCGGCCTGGTTGAGCCGGGGGTCCATGCCGCTGGTCACCTTGACGCCACGGGTCAGTGTCAGACGGATGTGCACGCCGTCGGTCATCGCGTTGGCTGCGAGCGTTTCGCGTACGGCGGTGACGATGTCGGCGGTGTCCGGGATCGCCGCGAAACCGAGGACGTGCGCCGAGCGGTGCAGCCGCGCGAGGTGGGCGTCCAGACCGTAGATCCGGCCCTGGTAGACGCGTAGCCCTTCCCAGACCGCGTCACCGCCCTGTGCGACCGAATCGAACGGCGAGATGCCCGGTTCGTCCCGGTGACGCAGTACGCCGTTGCACCAGTAGACGATGTCGGCGTTGCGCTCGTCGTACGTCTGCAGCATGGGACGCTCCTCACTTCATCGGCGCGATCCGGCAGCACTCCATCGGCACGATCCGGCAGCACGGCGACTGTACGCCGGCAAGGTCATGTAACCATGGGGGCCGGCCGACGAACGAGCGGGCCGGGATGGGGCAGACGGTGACGGGAAGCGGCGATGCCTGGCAGGCGATACGCGGGACGGACGTCGAAGCCTCCGCGCGTTCGCTGCTGGGCGCTACGGTGACGGCGCATGGAGTGACGGTCCGGCTCACCGAGGTTGAGGCGTACTCCGGGGTCGGCGACGACCCGGCCTCCCACGCCCATCGCGGTCTCACGCGGCGCAACGCCGTGATGTTCGGCCCGGCCGGCGTCCTCTACGTCTATTTCACGTACGGCATGCATTGGTGCATGAACGTCGTCTGCGGTCCGGTCGGTCGGGCGTCCGCGGTCCTGCTGAGGGCCGGTGCCGTGGTCGACGGGATCGAGATCGCCCGGTCGCGTCGCCTTGGTCGGTCGGGCTCCCCGGTCGCCGACCGGGACCTTGCCCGGGGACCGGCGCGACTGACGATGGCGTTGGACGTTACCGGCGACGAGTACGGCACTCCATTGCTCGACGGCACCGGTTCGGTGACGTTGCGAACACCGGTCGACGCGGTTGACGCGAGCGACATTCGCAGCGGTCCGCGCGTCGGAATCGCCGTCGGTGTGGACAAGCCGTGGCGCTTCTGGCTCGACGGTGATCGCTCGGTGAGCACGTTCCGCCCCCGTCCGCCGCGGCCCGAACGCCCGCCCAGGCCGTAGCACCCGGCGCGGGTAAGCGCCCGCCTGGCGACGCCCGCCCCGGCAAAACGCCCGGACCGGCCATCGGCTGAACGACCCGCCTACGCGGGTAGGGGGTCGGATGCTACCTCGGTAGGGCGCGGCCGTTTGGGCGCTGACGATAGCCTGCGGCTATGGATCTGCGCCGCGTCGGGCACGACATCGTCGAGCTCGTTGTCGGCGGCGGCGTGCCCGCCGGATCCCCACGACGACTGCGCTGGCTCGGACCGTACCGGTGGCCGATCCTGCTCTTCCTGACCGTCGCGCTGGGGTTCGCCGCACGGGCGAGCGTGCATGGGGCTAACCCCGGCGGCCAAGTCGTCGCCGTTGTCGGGGCCGTGCCATTGGCCGTCATCGCGGTCCGACCGCTAGTCGCATGGCGCATTGCGTGGATCGCCGCCATGTTGTCCGAGTTCTTTCCGTCGCCGCACGAAACGGCGTGGCCGTGGGCCCCGGTGACGATTCTGGTCTTTCTGGCGGCAATCTTCGCGGCCGCGGCGACGCAACGCATCGGCGTCACCGTCGGCATCTGGCTCGCGACGGGCGCGCTCGTGCTGTGGGAGGCGAACGGCGCCAATCAAGCGGGCATCATCATTCTGCTCACCGTGCTGGTGCTCGCCGGCGACCAAGTGCGGCGCCGCGCCCGCGCACAACAGAACCTGGCTGCTCAAGAAGAGCGGAGTGTCGTCCTCGCCGAGCGGACGCGGATCGCGCGTGAACTGCACGATGTTGTCGCGCACCACATGTCGTTGATCGCTGTACGGGCTGAAACGGCACCGTACCGGCTGAGCGAGGTTGACCCGGCCGCCCGCACCGAATTCGGCGAGATCTCGGCGGCCGCGCGCGAGGCTCTTGTCGAGATGCGTCGTCTGCTCGGCGTCCTACGCAGCGAACAGCACGAGGCCTTAACGGCGCCGCAGCCTGGCCTGGCCGACCTGCCCGAGCTGGTCGAGGGAGCCCGTCGGGCCGGCGCCACCGTCGATCTCAACATGACCGATGATGTCCCGAGCACGTCGCCGGCGGTCGAGCTGACGGCGTATCGAATCGTCCAGGAAGCACTGTCGAATGCGGGCCAGCACTCGTCAGGCGCGACAACCACGGTCGCGGTCGGCCGCACCGCGACGAATCTCACGGTCGTGGTGAGCAACGGCCCCACGCCCCGACCCGATCACACGGTGCCGGCCCGGACCGTGCCGCCTCGCGTCGGGCACGGGCTGCTGGGCATGCGGGAACGCGCGACGTCGCTCGGCGGCGAGTTGGCTGCTGGTCCGCGGTCCGACGGCGGATTCACGGTACGAGCGATCCTGCCGCTGTCGGCCGACGTCGACCTCGGATCGGGCGACAGAACGGTCACGGCGCCCAATGCGGCGGTTACCGGCGGTGCCGCGTGATCCGTGTGCTCATCGTCGATGACCAGGCGATGGTGCGGGAGGGCTTCGCGGCGCTGTTGAGCGCGCAGCCGGACATCCTGGTCCTCGGCGATGCCGCCAATGGCGCCGAAGGTGTCGCGGAGGTGCGACGACTCGATCCTGACGTCGTCCTGATGGACGTACGGATGCCGGTCATGGACGGGCTGGCCGCGACCGAAAAGATCCTGGCCGGACCGGTGCGACTCGCGGGATCGGCGGGTGGGAGTGCCGGCCGCCCCAAGGTGTTGATCCTGACGACGTTCGACCTCGACGACTACGTGTTCGGCGCGCTGCGGGCGGGCGCGAGTGGCTTTGTGCTCAAGGACGCCCCGGCCGCCGATCTCGTGCACGCCGTACGGGTCGTGGCCGCGGGCGATGCGCTGCTGGCGCCGTCGGTCACCCGTCGATTGATCGCCGATTACGCCACCCGGGGCCGACCCGATCGGCGAACCTCTGCCGCGCTCGGCGAGCTGACACCGCGCGAAACCGACGTGCTGCGGCTCATCGCGCACGGACAGTCCAATCAGGAAATCGCGGGCAAGCTCGTGCTGGCCGAG
>DASQPR010000581.1:0-4301 GCA_035643815.1 Micromonosporaceae bacterium
CCGTGCTCGCCTACCTGCGCGGCTGACCACAGCAGGCGATCCTGTCGATCCTGTCGAGTCTTTCGGGCGCGTCAGGCGCGCGCTGACTCGGTGGCGGCGGCGATCGCAACCGCCTCGATCAGCGAGTCGACGACCGGCACACCAACCTCGGCTAGGCGTACGGCATCGGTGAACCCACCGCTGTAGAGCACGCACCGCGCGCCGACCGAGGCCGCGGCCAACGCGTCGTCGACCGAGTCGCCGATCATCACGCAATCCACACCGTCGACTCCCATAGCCGCCAGGTGCGCGGCGAGATGAGGCGCCTTGTGGCCGCCGCCGACCTCGGCCCGGAGCCCGTCGACGCGCCGGAAGTGGCGCGCGAGCCCGTGCCGGTCCACGGCCGGCACGAGCTGGTCGTGGAACCACATGGACAAGAGCGATTGCGTGCCGACCCAGCTCTGCAACGCATCGAGTGCCCCATCGGCCAACGCAATGGACGCGAACCCGGCGTCGTACGCGTCGTGAAAGGTCCGGTCCAGCCCGACGAACTCGTCCGCGCGCAACGGCCGCCCCAACACGCCGGCGTAATAAGCCTCGATCGGCCGCCGGAAGTCGCGTCGGTGTTCATCGGCCGTGATCGGCGGCCCACCCGCGAGGGCAAGCGACGCGTTGGTGGCCGCCACGACGAGGGCGAGATCGTCGAGCAGCGTGCCGTTCCAGTCCCAGACGAGGTGAGTCACCCGGACACGATACGTCGGGTCGGCGGCGAGCCCGCTGTGACTTTTCGCTCCGCCCAGCGCGGCCTCCGCGGGCTCGGCACCCGGCACTCGGCACCCGGCATCGACAACTCAGCGCGTAGTGCGGGCGAGGTCACGTAGCAGCCGATCCTCCTCGACGTGGAAGTAGCCGTGTTCTTTCCCGTCGAGCAACACGACCGGCAGCCGCTCGCCATATTCGCGTTCGAGCTCGATGTCGGTGTCCACCGACAACTCGCTCCACCGCTCGCCGCTCGCGGCGGCCACCCGGTCGAGCGCTTCTGCCGCGACCTCGCACAGATGGCAGCCCGGGCGGGTGATCAACGTGATCCGAGTGTCACCGGTCGACATGCGCCATACCTTTCTCGACGTCAGCGCGCAGTGCCACTTTGCGCACCTTGCCGGTCGCCGAATGCGGCAGTTCAGTGACGAACTCGAACTCGGTTGGGCACTTGAACCGTGCGAGATTGCGAGCACAATGCGCGGCGAGGTCGGCCGTCGCGACCGGCGACTCGGTCACGACGTACGCCTTCACCGTCTCGCCGGACGGCCGGTGCGAGATGCCGATCACCGCCGCCTCCACGACGGCGGGGTATGCCATCAATACCTGCTCGACCTCGGCCGGATAGACGTTGAACCCGTTGACCAGGATCAGCTCGCGCAGCCGGTCGACGAGGAACAGGTCGCCGTCGGCGTCGGCAAAAGCCACGTCGCCGGTCGCCCACCAACCGTCCGGGTCGGGCCCGTCGCGGCCATCGGGCCAGTAGCCGGAGAACAGATTCGCGCCGCGCACGACGATCTCGCCCGGGTCCGTGCCCGGCGAGCCGGCCGCGTCGTCGTCGAAGTCGTCGACCTCATCGACGCCGGCCGGCACATCGCTGCGCCAAACGTCGGCCCCGGCCGCGTTGACCAAGCGGACGTCGACGCCGGGCAGGGCTCGCCCGATCGAGCCTGCCTTTGGCGCCGGTCCGGCGAGCGTCGTGGTCACCACGGGCGCGGTTTCCGTCAACCCATATCCGACAGCGAGAGGCCGGCCAAAGACGGCCTCGAACTGGCGCGCGATCGCCGGTTCCAACGGTGCCGCACCGCTCACCGCGACCCGAACAGACGCCAGCACCGTTGGGTCGGCCAGCTGCGTCCAGGCCGAGAACATCGCGGGTACGCCGAGAAGTGCGGTCAACCTCCGCCCGCCCGGCCGGTTAAGCACGGACGCCTCGAACGAGTCGGCCGAGTCGACGAGGACGCCGCAGGCACCGTGATACGCCACCGAGCCGAGTCCGCTGTTCAACCCGTACGCATGGAATAGCGGGACGGCCAGCAGCACGACATCGTCGCGACCGATCGGCGGTGGCTCGATCCGAGCGAGCTGTTGGTGATTCGCAAATAGCGCGCGGTGTGACAACATCGCGCCCTTCGGGCGGCCCTCGCTTCCGGACGTGTAGAGCAGCACGGCGAGATCTTCGTCGCCGCTCGTCGTTTCGACCGGTCCGCCGGCCACCGCGAGATCCGACATGGCCGTAACGCCGGTTCGAACACCGTCACCGACCAGGAATCGTGGCCCCAGGTCCGGCAGCGGCGCATCGAATTCGTCGATCGCCGCATAGACGTTGGCATCGGCGATCAAGACGCTCGCACTGGCGTCACTCAACAGTTGGTGCAGCTCCCGGCCGGTGTACGCCGGGTTGATCGGCACCGCGACTAGACCCGCACGCAATGCGGCGAAGTACGCGATGGCGAACTCGGGTCGGTTCGGCAGCGCAATCGCGACACGCGCGGGATGAGCATTGCGCCGATTAAGACCGAGTTGTCGCAGGCCGTACGCATAGGAATCGACCTTTTCGTCCAGGTCTGTCCAAGACAATTCGTGATCGCCCCAGACCAATCCGATCCGATTTGATCCCATATCGTCGCTATGCGCGTTTCGACGAATTGCGTCAGCAAGATTGTGACGAGTCTGCACGGAGCCAGCCTAGCCATCTAGACATGATCTTGAAATGCGGTTTGTCCGACTCCGCCGGCCACCAACGCGCCGACGAAAAGCCTTGATAACACGGCGTGTTGAGCGTGTTGCCCTCCGTGTCGTGGACCAAATGCCATCCGCACACCATGTGCGACACACGCAGAGTGATCGTGACAATACTGTCGGCCTGCATAACGGACGTTCGGCAACCCGGGTGACGTTGGCCCTATCATCTTTTGGGTCAGCTCACCCGTTTTGGCGCAAGAAGGCATACCCCCAACCGTAGGAGGCCATTATGGGCGTTTCGTCGTCTGAGCCGAGCTTCACGGTTTTCCGCATTGTTCGCCGGGCCGGCGCGACAATCCCAGGCACCATCTCTCGCCTGCCTCGGGGAGGGGCGGCGTGAGTGGATTCGGCCTGGCCGGAGCGTACGGCGATGCCGGAGCGTACGGAGCCGCGTGGGTGCCGAATGTCGCTGATGTGTTCGGTGCCCGGCGCGCACTGCGACTCGGCTTCCGGGCGTTGCGCGCCGCGATGCTCGACATGCGCGCGCTCGACCTCGGTGAGGTGAACGGCAGCCGGGTCGCGAGCGTCGGCACCTCTCCATCGCGGCCGACCCCGGCCATCGGAACGCGTACCCGACCCCCCAAAAATGAGGCACCGACACGTCACCAGCCCCGCCTGGCGAAACCGTCCAGAGTCGCACCCGCCGGGCCCGGTCGGCAGACCACGCCGGCGGACAGCCAGGACGACATCGGCCCGTTCGCCGGCGGTTCGGTCGCGACGGCCACGGCGACGCCGACCGCGGAACCGGAGACCGAGACCGGCGGTGGATTCCCGAGCCGACCGGATCCGACCGATCCGGCGCGGGAGGTCTGGAAGCTGGTGGAGCGGGCGCAGGGTGGTGACACCGAGGCGTTTGGTCTGATCTATGACCGGTACGTGGGCACGGTGTTCCGGTTCATCTACTTCCGGGTCGGCAACCGGCAGTTGGCCGAGGATCTGACCTCCGACACGTTCCTGCGTGCGCTCAAGCGCATCGGCAGTGTCACGTGGCAGGGCCGTGATTTGGGTGCGTGGCTGGTCACGATCGCGCGGAACCTGGTCGCCGACCATTTCAAGTCCGGCCGTTACCGGCTGGAGGTGACCACCGGTGACGTGTTGGACGCCGACCGGGAGGACCGTGGGCCCGAGGGCAGCCCGGAGTCGGTCGTGGTCGATCACATCACCAACGTCACGTTGCTCAGCGCGGTCAAGCAGCTCAATGCGGAGCAGCAGGAGTGCATCGTGCTGCGATTCCTGCAGGGGTTCTCGGTCGCCGAGACGGCGCATGCGATGAACAAGAACGAGGGCGCGATCAAGGCTTTGCAGTACCGGGCCGTACGCGCTCTGAACCGCCTGCTGCCGGAGGCCTCCCAAGCGTGACCAAGCCCGCCGGATGAGCGATGTAAGGGGCATGTCGCGCGACTGCGCGTCGCGGTGAGGTTTTGTTCGATTGGGTCGGCGGCAATAGTGGTGGGATGACTGGATCGGTTGTGGTGACCGGCGGTGGTCGCGGCGTCGGTCGCGCGATCGTCGAGCGGCTGTTGCGCGACGGCGACGCG
>DASQPR010000582.1:0-3619 GCA_035643815.1 Micromonosporaceae bacterium
CGCCGCGGACTCATCACGACCGCCGAATGGGTCGCGCCGCTCGGCATGCTCCTGATCCTGCTCGACGCACAGGAGGCCTGGGTCGGCGGCCTGCATCGATTGGGCCTGCGCGCGACCGTCTACGCCGGCGTGGTCGCGCTCATCGCGGCCGGATTCGCATTCGGATCGCATGAACTCAGCAAGCTCGCGATGCTGCGTTTCACGTCCATCGTGCTCGTGCAGCCGGTGCTTCCGCTCTTGTTGTATCCGTGGCTCCGGGACACCGCGTCGTGGGCGTCGGTGCTCGCCGCGGTGGCCGCCATCGATCTCGTGATCGCAATGCGGACCCATCGCCGCTATCCGCACGGGCCGTATCTGCGTACGGCCGTTCGATCGTTGCAGGAGACGGTGGCCGGCGCCGCCGTCGTGGCCGCGGCAATCGCCCTAGCGCGCGCGACCAGCGCCGACGCTTCCGTGCGGGCCGGCGCGGCACTGGTGACCGCCGCGGTCGTCGGCCTCGCCGCCGGCCTCCTCTTCCGGCACTGGCCGATGTGCGAGATCTGGGCCGGTGTCGCGACCGCGGCCGCCGTCGCCGGTTTCGGCCGGATCGGCGCGATGACGCTGCCCGGTTGGGGGCTGATCGCGACGTCGATCGCGCTGGTCGCCACGGCGTTCCTGGTACGGCTGCTGCCGACGTACGCGCGGCGCGGCGCCCAGATCGCTGGCGCGATTGCGACCGGCCTGACCGCGATCGTCATCGTGATCCGCGGCTGGGGCGCGTTCGCCGGCCCCCTCGCCGCCACCATGCCGGCCTGGAACGCCGACATCGGCCGCTACGCCGCCACAGTCGCGAGCCATCTACACCAACACTCCGGCCAGTTGCCGGTCGCGACGCTGCTTACGATGATCGCCGCGATGGTCATGGCGCCGTTGCCGTGGCGCCGGATGAGCCTCGTCGGTGGCCTCACGCTCGCCGCCGTGCTGGCGCCCGGAGCATGGCAGTTGCCGTGGGCCACCGGCATCGCGGCCGCCGCCATTCCGGCGCTCGCGATCGGCGTGCTGAATCTCACCGCCGCGACCGAACGGGAAAGTTGGACGGGCGTCATCGCGGCACTCGTCACCGGTGGCTACGCGGCCGCCATCGCGGCCGGGCGGCCAGGCGGCCAGGCCGTGCTCCTGCTGGCTTTCAGCATCGCGGGTGCCGTCATCGGTCTGGCCGTGTTCGACCCACCGCGACTGCGACCGCGCGACGCTCGAGCCGACGGCACACCGCCGATCGCACCCAAGGCCAGTGCCATCGGCGAGCCCGCACTGGTCGACACGGGTGCCCACGACACCGTCCGCACCGAAGGGCTGGTCGAGGTCATCGGCGTCGGGGAGGACACCGTCGCGGTCAACCCGGAGACCACCTGGCTGCGTACGAGGCCGTGGCTGCGCGCCGTCGGCGTGGTCTGGACGGGCGTGTTCGACGTGCGAGCGGCCGATGCCGGCTGGGGTGCGGCCGCGTTCGCGTTGCCGGGTGGGATCGCCGCCGCCACGGCCGCCCTCGCGCCGCCCGGCACGGTCAATGTCACCGCGATTCTGGCGGCGAGCTTCGTGACCGTCGCCGCCGTACTCACCGCGACAGCCCTCAGCCAGGTCGCCCGCCGCCGCAACGCCCCGCTGACCGTGGCCGGGGCGACGTTGGCCGCGTCCGCCGTCGCGCTGGCCGCTGTCCGTACGTCGGCGGCCGTGCCGCTCGATGTCGGCGTCGCGTTCATCCTGCTAGCCAGTGCACTCGTGCTGTGTATAGCGCCGTCCCTGAAGGGCGGCATGCGCCTGCCGCGTGGACTTGGCGGCACCCGGGAGACACTCTTCGGCCTGGACGGCGACGAGACCGCCGCGGCCGCCGTGACGGCCGCGGCGATCGCGGCCGTGGGACGCGTCGCATCGCTCGCCGCGCCTGGGCTCGCGATCGTCGTGATCGCATTTCTGGTGCTGTGCGTGGCCGCCGGCACCCGAGCCATGCCGGAACAGTGGCGAGCCGGTCCGACGGCGGGCGCCACGATCGTCGGCCTCGGTGTGGCCGTTGCTGCGTCGGTCGATGCCGTACGGGCCGCGATCGCCGTCTTCCGGGTCAACCAGCCGGTCTGGCACGTCATGCCGGCCGGCTGGGGTAGCCGCGTCTCGGCGACGGCCGGCGACATCGGTCAAGCACCGCAAGCGTTGCTGCTCCTGGCCGCCGCGGCCGTGATCGTGCTCCCCCGGGCGTACGCCAAGATGGGCGTCGCCGTGACCATCGGGCTGGCGGCGCTGGCCGCGCCCGCAGCGCTCGGCACCGGGCTCTGGGGTCCGGTGCTGTTCAGCGGCGTCGTAGCGACCGCGACGGGCCTCGTCGCGGCCCGGTCGGTCGATCGCGCGACGAGCACCGTCTGCGGCGCGGTGGCAACCGTCCTCTTCGCGGACACGATCGGTGCGAGCCTGACCAGCCCGGCAAGCACCGCCGCGGCACTCATCGGATCGACGGCAGTCAACGTCACCGTCGCCTTCACCGCGAGCGCAACGTTCCGGCGAGCGGTCGCACAGGCCGCGGCGGCCCGCCGGGCGCTAGTCGTACGACGGGCGCTGCCCGGCCGGACGACGGTCGGGCCGGTACGGGCAAACACGATGCCCAAACTCGCGCACACTCGGCCCGAGCTCGCACACACTCAGCCCGGACTCGCACACACTCAGCCCGAACTCGCACACACCGGGCCCGACAACGCGAGCCTCGTCATCGCGAACGTCGATCACCTCGTGATGCTCGGCGGCGGCGCGCTGGCCGGCGGCATGCTGACGTTCACCGGGGCCGCCGGCGTGTTCGCGGCCGCGCTACACCGACCGTGGACCGGTGTCCTCGTGGCTGCACTGGCCGGGCTCAGCCTGTCGCTCGCGTTGCTCGCCACGGCCGCCCGGCGCGTCGCGCCGCTGCTCGCGTACGCCACCGGCGCGATCGCGATCGGTGGACTCACCATCGCAATCATGGCGGCCCGCATCGACTTCACCACGACCGGCGTCTTCGCCGCCGCCGGCGCGGTCCTAGCCGTCGTCGCCGAGATGCTGCGATCGGCCGTCGTCCGGCCGCGGCCGCGGCGGGTCATCGACGTCCGCCGCCTCGTCACGTGGCTCCCCAGTCCGCGGCGGGCGGCGGTTCTGTTGGCCGCCGGTCCCGCGACGGTGCTGGCGCTCGCCTCGATCGCGCCGACGATCCTGGCCGCACTGGTCGGCCCGTACCGCTGGATAGCGCCGTCGATGGTCTGGCATGGGCCGCCGGCACCCCCCGATTCGTTGCACGAGCTCGGCTCGGCGGCGAGCCTCGTCGGGCACCCGTCCGGGCTCGCGACGGCGGTCCTGTTGACTCTGGCCGGCGTGCTGGCCGCGGTCGGGTTCGGCGGCTCGCGTGCGGTCATGGTCGGTCGAGCCGTCGCCGTCGTCGTTCCCGCCGTGGCCGTCACCGTTTTGATCGCGCCCTACCTGGAGAATTCGCCCTGGCCGGGCGGCCCGGTCACCGCGGTAAGCGTGGCGACCATGTGCCATCTCGCTCTCGCACTGACGCGGGAACTTCCGGACAACGATGCGGCCTCCGCGCTGCGGGCCGCCCGCCAGATGGTGATCGCTATTG
>DASQPR010000583.1:0-3952 GCA_035643815.1 Micromonosporaceae bacterium
GTCGGCTCCGGCGGTGCGATGGTGGACGGATCGACGGTCTTGACCAGCTGCGGCGTCCACGATGTGCCGGACCCGCTCAGCTTCGCTTCGAACTCGGGCTGCAGCAGTGCGTGGTCGGAGGCGCGAATCGTGTATTGGCCGGCCGCGCCGGCGAAGGACCAGCCTTCGAGCGCCGCGATTTGCTTGGTGACATCGCTCGGGTCGGCCTGGATTGCGCGGGCGAACATCTGCGCGGCCGTGAATCCGTCCGGCGTGAACAGGTCGACGGTGCCACCAGCGCCCTTAACCGAGGCGGTCATGGCCGACTCGATCGGGTTGTTGCCGCCGGCACCGGCGAAGTAGTGCGCGAGGAACTCGATCTTCGCTCCGGCCGGACCCGTCGCCGGGTACGTGGCGGTATTCGCGAGCCCCGTCACGACCTGCGTCTTGGCCAGGACGCCCTGTTGGTCAAGGGCCGTCCACATCTGGGTCGCGTTTGCGCCGGCCCAGGCGACGAACAATAGATCCGGCGCCGCGGCCGTGACCTTCTGTGTAAACGGCGTGAAGTCGGTCGCGGTCGGCGGCACGAGGACCGAACCGACGTTAGCTCCCTTGGCGCCCAGGACGGCCTTTACGCCGGCGACGTTCGCCGTGCCGAACGCACTGTTCTGTGCGAGTACGACGACCTTCTTGCCACCGAGGTCGCCGACGAACGTACCCGCGGTCGCGATGTCCTGGTAGGACTCCCGACCGGATCGGAACGTATAGCGATTCAGATTGTCGAGGCTGTCCACGGCGGCCGGGCCGGCGACGAACAACACCTTGTTCTGGCCGGCGACGGCCGCGACCTGCAGAGCGATGGCCGAGTCGACGGATCCGCCGAGAATCGTTACGCCCTTGCCGATCAGGTCCTTCGCGTTCGAGACGGCGGTCGTCGGGTTGTCGGCGTCGTCATCGACAACCAGATCGATCTTGTGGCCGTTGATCTTTCCAGTTCCGTGGGTGACATAACTGAGACCGGCGTTCAGGCCGGCCAGGTATTCGGTCGCGTACTCGGCGTACGGCCCGGTCTTCTCGGTGACAATTCCGATCTTGATGTCCCCGCCGCTCTTGGACGGCGCCGCCGAGGTACTCGTTGAACACGCCGCAGCGAACGTCACGGCGAGTACGGCCGCGGCGCCTCCAGCGACGCGCAGAATGGATGAGCGCATCTTCGCTGCTCCTCGGTTTCCGAAAGTGTCGTCAGGATGGCGTCCGGGTCACACGCCGGGCGCTGACTGTGGACCATAGGGACCGGGAGCGGGAGGCGACCATGTGTGCGCGCCACACATTCCGACCATAGGAACGTGGGCTCAAGCGCACCGGTCGTCGCTACATTGCCGATGGCCGGCCGAACCGTGCTCATCCTCACGACGTACGTGCGATCGAGCGGGCGCTATGCGACGCTGGCCAGATGGCCTCGGTCAGCGTGCGATACATCGTCGACGATGTTGACGCGGCGATAGCGTTCTACGTCACCCACCTCGACTTCGACCTCGTCATGCATCCGGCTCCGGCCTTCGCGATGCTCACCCGCGGTCCGCTGCGCTTGGTCCTGAGTGCACCCGGTGGCGGCCCGGGCGGCGGCGCCGCGATGCTGGACGGCACGCTGCCGCAACCGGGTGGCTGGAATCGCTTCGCGATCGAGGTTGACGATATCGACTCGGTGGCGAACCGGCTGCGGGCGGCGGGCGTGCCGTTCCGGAGTGCCATCATCGACGGCGTCGGCGGCCGGCAGGTGATCGTGGACGATCCGTCCGGCAATCCGGTCGAAATGTTCGAGCCGTCGAGGGACGAGGCCCGACTGCGCTGACGTGGCCCGAGCCGCCGACGCCTAACGCTAGTCCTGTCCCGTACCGACCGTGACCGCCGATTCGTCGGCGCTGTCGCCGCAGCAGCCGCCGCCTCCGCCGCAGCAGGTGCTGTCGGCCTGCTTCGCGAGCCGGTCGGCGTCGGCCTTGACGGTGTAAACCTCCCACGGTTCGTCGCCGGGCCCATGCACCCAGACCTTGTCCTGCAGCGCGTAGCAGCAGGTGGTGTCGTCCTCGGTGAGCGTGACGAGCCCGGCGTCGGTCAGGCGGCGGGTGGCCGCGGTGACCTCATCGGTGCTGAAGACCTCGACGCCGAGGTGGTCCATCACGGTCGGCTGGTTGGGCTGGCCCTCGATGAGCACCAGCTTCAACGCCGGCTCGTCGATGGCGAAATTGGCGTATCCGGGCCGCCGCTTTGCCGGTTCGGCGTTGAACAGCTTGGAGTAGAACGCGATCGACCCTTCGAGGTCGGATACCCGCAAGGCGAGTTGAACGCGGGACATGGAACACCTCCTGTTTAGATAACTGTCTAGACAGAGGGTTGCACGCTGTCTCGATGATTGTCAAACTAGACGGGTGTCTAGACAAGAGTTGCCCGTACTTACCGATCCGTGCTGCCAGTCGATGACGGACGAGGCGCTGACCGTTGACCTGGCCAGCGATCTCGCCGCCGGTTTCAAAGCGCTTGGCGATCCGGTCCGGTTGCGGTTGCTGTCGCTGATCGCCGCCCGCGGCGGAGGCGAGGTGTGCGTGTGCGAGTTGACCGACGCGTTCACGGTGTCCGGTCCGACGATCTCCCACCACCTGCGGGTGCTACGGGAGGCCGGACTGATCGACTGCCAGCGCCGAGGCACCTGGGTCTACTACCGGGTCCTGCCGCAGCGGCTGACCGCATTGTCGCAGCTGCTCGCCGTCTCCCCCAGCGTCCGGACATGACGGCAACGTTGGGCCGGCGTGCCGCCGGCGAATTCACCGGCACGGCGTTGCTCGTCACCGCCGTGATCGGCTCCGGCATTGCCGCGGCCCGCCTGTCACCCCATGACGTCGGGCTCGAGTTGCTGGAAAACTCGATCGCCACCGCGCTGGCGTTGGGCGCGCTGATCGCGATGTTCGCGACGGTGTCGGGGGCGCACTTTAACCCGGTCGTCTCCCTGGTCGACTGGTGGCTGCACCGGCACGATCCCGGCGGCATTGCCGCCCCTGACCTGGCCACCTACGTTGCCGCCCAGATCGCCGGCGCGATCTGCGGGGCGGTGCTGGCCAACGTTATGTTCGGCGCTCGGGCCGTTGCCTGGTCGACAACCAGCAGAACGGGCGGCCGACTCTGGCTGGCCGAGATCGTCGCGACCGCCGGACTGCTTCTGCTCATCTTCGCCCTTGCCCGCACGGGACGATCCAGCGCCACGCCGGCCGGGGTCGGCGCCTATATCGGCGCGGCCTACTGGTTCACCTCGTCGACCTCGTTTGCGAACCCCGCCGTCACGATCGGCCGAATGTTCACCGACACGTTTGCCGGCATCTCACCCGCAAGCGTGGCGGGATTCGTCGCCGCGCAGTTCATCGGCGCGATCGTCGCCGCGGCGGCGATCACCGTGTGGTTCCCACGATCCGTGACAAACAACGTGGCCGAACCAGTCCCGAGCACGACGATCGGAGCCCACCGATGATCGACCCCAGCGTCCGAATCGCTGCGATGGACAGCCGTCACGGGCCGGCGGTGCTCGACATTTATCGCGTCGGGATCGCCGACGGAAACGCCACGTTCGAAACGGAGCCGCCGACGTGGGACCGGTTCGACGCTACCCACCTCCGCGATCACCGATTCGTCGCCCTGATCGGCGAGACGACCGTCGGCTGGGCCGCCTGCGTGCCCGTATCCGATCGGTGCGTGTACGCGGGTGTGGTCGAACACTCCGTCTATGTTCACCCCGATGCGCGTGGATACGGTGTCGGGCGTGCACTCCTGGCCGCGCTGATCGTCTCAACCGAGCGCGCCGGGATCTGGACGATCCAGTCCGGGATCTTCCCCGAAAACGCCGCCAGTCTTGCCTTGCACCGAAATGCCGACTTCCGAGTCGTCGGCACCCGGCACCGTGTCGGCCAGCATCACGGCACGTGGCGCG
>DASQPR010000584.1:0-2738 GCA_035643815.1 Micromonosporaceae bacterium
ACCCGGATCACAACCACTACTTCTTCCCGGCTACCAACACCGTCGTGCTGATCCCGAACGTCACCAAATGGCCGTTCACCGAGCAGGCCGTACGCCTCGCGGTGAGCGCCGGCATCAATCGCCAGCAGCTTTCTACCCAAGGTGAGACGGGCTACGAGCCACCGGCCACGTCGTCGTCCGGCCTGCTGCTGCCGAACTTCAACGCGAACGTTCCGTCGAACATGCAGAACGACCTCGCACCGACGCCGGATGCCGCCAAGGTCACCTCCATCATGACCGCGGGCGGGTTCGCGAAGGACAGCAAGGGCATCTGGGCGAAGGGCGGCAAGGAGGTTTCGTTCCAGGTCGAGGATCCGACGTCGTACACGGACTACTACGCCGACGCACAGATCATCGCCCAGAACCTCAAGCCGCTCGGCTTCGACGTGAAGGTCAACGGCGTCACGCCGGACCAGTGGAACAACGACTTGTCCGCGGGGACGTTCTCCAGCGCTATTCACTGGGGCGCCGGCGGCCCGACCGCGTACAGCCAGTACGACGGCTGGCTGGACTACAACCTGGTCAGTGGCAAGACCGCATCCGGCGACCAGGGCCGGTGGAACGACCCGGCGACCCAGCAGGCGCTCACCGAATTCGCGGCCGCCGCGACTCCGGACGCGCAGCAGGCCGCCATCAACAAGGTGGCCACCATCGTGTCCACGCAGATGCCGGTGATCCCGCTCCTCTACGGCGCGGGCTGGTTCGAGTACACGACGACGAACTACACCGGTTGGCCGACGAAGGATGACCCCTACGTCGATCCGTCGCCGAACCAGGCAAATGTCGAGTACGTGATCCTGCACCTCAAACCAGCCGTCTAGGGACGGCGGCGCGATCCGGCCGGCGGCACGGAAGTGCCGCCGGCCGGGCCGGTCGCGCCCATGCTCGATATTCTCGACATCGACAATCCTCTGGAGGAACCATGATGTCCGCTGCTCGTCCCGCGGCAGTCGCACGATGACGTCGACCGAAGTCTCCTCCGCGCCGGCCGCGGCCGGCACTGACCGCCTGACCTTTCCCGACGGCTTCGTCTGGGGTACGGCCACCGCGGCCTACCAGATCGAGGGCGCCGTCGCGGAGGACGGCCGTACGCCGTCGATCTGGGACACGTTCAGCCACACGCCCGGCAAGGTGGCTGGTGGCGACACCGGCGACGTCGCCGACGACCACTACCACCGGTACGCCGCCGACATTGCGCTGATGGCCGAGCTCGGTATGCGGGCGTACCGCTTCTCCACTGCGTGGCCGCGGATCGTGCCGGGCGGCGCCGGCCCGACCAACCGCGCCGGCATCGACTTCTACTCGCGCCTCGTCGACACGCTCCTCGATGCCGGCATCGCACCGGTGCTGACCCTCTATCACTGGGATCTACCGCAGGAGTTGCAGGACAAGGGCGGTTGGACGAACCGCGACACCGCGCAGCATTTTGCCGACTACGCGGGCGTAGTGGCCGCGGCGCTCGGTGACCGCGTGTCGTCGTGGACGACGCTGAACGAGCCGTGGTGTTCGGCGTTCCTCGGCTATGGCGCGGGCGTGCACGCGCCCGGACACACGAGCGGTGCCCAGGCGCTCGTCGCGTCGCACCATCTCCTTCTCGGCCATGGACTCGCCGTGCAGGCACTTCGCGCGGCGTTGCCGGCCACGGCGCGGCTGTCGATCACGTTGAACCCGGCGGTAGCGCGGCCCGCGACCGATTCGGCCGCGGACATCGCCGCGGCCCACAAGGTCGACGGGCTCCAGAACCGCCTCTGGCTCGATGCGCTGCGTCACGGCGCCTACCCCGACGACGTCCAAGCGTTCACGGCCGGCGTGAGTGACTGGTCGCACGTCCGCGACGGCGACCTCGCGGTGATCGCGAGCCCGATCGACGTCCTCGGCGTCAACTACTACAGCCCCATGGTGGTGGCGCACTACGACGGTGTCGGTGTCCGCGCACGCGTCGACGGTCATGGCGACGGCGCCGGTGAAACGTGGCCCGGCTGCGACGACGTACAGTTCCTCGACATCGCCGGCCCGAAGACGGAGATGGGTTGGCCGATCGACGCCGGCGGCCTCACCGAGCTGCTGACACGGCTGCACCGCGACTACCAGGTTCCGCTGATGATCACCGAGAACGGCGCCGCGTTCGCCGACGTGGTCGACGAGTCGGGCGAGGTGCGCGACGCGAACCGCATCGCCTACCTGCGCGACCACCTCGCGGCGACGCATCGCGCGATCTCCGCCGGGGTCGATGTCCGTGGCTACTTCCTCTGGTCGTTCCTGGACAACTTCGAATGGGCGTACGGCTATGCCAAGCGGTTCGGCATCGCGTACGTCGATTTCGAGACCCAGGCACGTACGTTGAAACAGAGCGCCAATGTCTACGCCGATACAGTGCGCCACAACGGATTGCTCGCCCCCTAGCCGGCTAGCGGGCGGCCGATCTCCCATTGGTGGCCGAACGGGTCGGAGACCCGGCCGACGTGCCAGCCGTTGCCGTCACCGACCGGGAATACCTCGGTCGCGCCGAACGCCGCTCGGTAGAACGCGAGTGCCGCGGCGCCGTCGCCCACGGCGAGCCACGGGGCAATGCTCGTCGTCAGCTCGCTTGGCCCCGCCGCGCCGGCATCGTCGCTCATGGGCCGTCCTTCCGTCCGTCACCGGGGATGGCCGGCTCCAGCCGCGGCGCTGTCGGTCTTCGCTGCGTCGGACGACTCCGA
>DASQPR010000585.1:0-4169 GCA_035643815.1 Micromonosporaceae bacterium
TTGCTGACCTCGAGATCTATCAAGCTCTCCTGGCACCGGTCGGCGTACGCGGGCTGGTCATCGAGTGCGAAGACTGCCGCGAGCCGCACTACTTCGACTGGGATCTCCTCGGCAGCAATCTGCGGCACCTGCTCGATTCAGGCCGCCCACGGGTGCACGAGCCAGCCTATGACCCGGATCCGGAACACTACGTGACGTGGGAATACGCGCGCGGATACGCCGACGGTGTGCACGACACGCTGAGCGAGCCGGACTCCTGATCACGCCCGTCGCCCTCCGCGACGGTCGAAGATCAACCCACTAAGCCGGTACGGAATCCGGACGCCACCGCGTGCGCGCGGTCGCGGGCACCCAGCTTGCGGAAGAGACGCCGCGCGTGGGTCTTCACCGTGTCCTCCGACACGAACAGCTCTCGGCCGATCTCTGCGTTGCTCTTGCCGTCGGCCATGCCGCGTAGCACCTGCAGCTCACGCTCGGTCAGGGACGGCGGTCGCGGCGCGCCCGCTGGCGCGAGATCCATGCGCTGCTGGGGCACGAGCGTCGGCAGCGGTGCTCCGCCTCCACGGGCGCTCGCTCCCACTGAGGCAAGCGCGCCGCGAGCGGCGGCCGGCGTCATCTCGACCGGACCGGTGCCCGGGACCGCGACACGTGAGCCGGCGAACCCAGGGCCGCCGTTGCGGGTGTCAAGTGGGTGGGAGGTCCGATCGGCTGCCGGGCCGACGGCGATGTTCGGGCGATCGCGGCGGCCGCCAGCGGTGGCATGCCCGGCGGCGGCGTGCGCCCCGCTCGCGGCGTGCCCGCCGGCGTGACCGGCGAGCGCGGACTCCACCCGTACGGCCGGCCTCCCGTTCTCCTGGCCCCGGACCGCGCCCGCGGCCACGATGCTCGACTCGGTCAGGCCGAGAAGCAGGACTGTCTTGGTCACGGCGGTCACGAGGTCGGTGTCGCCACCGCGGATGACGCCGCGAGCTCCGGCCGAGATCAACGCACTCGCCACGGTCGGCTCCGGCAGGCCGTAGACGACGAGGGTGGCCCGCGGGGCGTACGCCATCGCCCGGCGTACGAAGCCGATCGGGTCGGGCCGGGTCAGGGCGCCATCGACGAACACGAGGTCGGCGGGGCGTTCAGCCAGACGGGCCAGAGCCTCGACCGAGGTGACCGCGGTGCGCACCGAGGCGCTGACGCCCAGTCGGTCGGCGCATACCGCTACCGCCCGAGCCGCATCTGGCGTCCGTACACAGGCAAGGACCGTCAGCACGCGCATCCCCTTTTCAGGCGGTTGGTGTGTTCTCTGAAGGAGAGGAGAACACGAATTGGACCGGTCTACGACCACTTTCTACGGATGTGGCGCCAAAAAGCGCACACCAAGTGCGAGTCCATCGGTCTGATCTGCGAGTGCATAGAACCGGCAAGCCTTGGGTACCCCCAGCCGTACCGCAGCTACGCCCCGACCCACGGCTCACGAGAGAGGTTCGCGATGAGCAACGTTCGGAGGTTGCCGGGCCCTAACGCCGATATCTGGGACTGGCAGCGCGAAGGCCTGTGCCGTGGCCGTGACAGCGCGCAGTTCTTTCACCCCGATGGCGAACGCGGTTCCGCACGCACGCGCCGGGAAACCCAGGCTAAGGCTTTATGTCGATCGTGCCCCGTCCGTCCGGAATGTGCCGCTCAATCCCTTGCCGCTCGCGAACCGTACGGTGTCTGGGGCGGTTTCACCGAGACCGAACGGTTGCGCCTGCTCGCTATCGGCTGGCAGGACGCGTGGCAGCGCTACCGGCGGCGCGTCGACGTCGGCAAGCTCGAAGCCAAACTGAACCACGAGATCACGAAATCGTTCGGTCGACGCCCCGCCTTGTCGCCCACCGACCGTGCGGTCGCGCCACGCCAGCGCGAGGCCGTCGCAAGCTGATCCGAAGCCGCCCCCCGATCCCAGCCCGATCCCGGCCCGATCCGAGACCGTCACTAGCCGGTGATGACCACCTCTTTGAGCTTGCCGGTGGCGCAGTCGATCATGCCGACGCCGCCTTCATCGGCCTCCGGGTCGCCGATGTGCCATCGGGCGTGCAGGCCGAAGCGGAACAAGCCGCCGCCAGGATCCTGCCCGTCGTCGCGGGGGTTGCCGTCGATGGCGAAGTGCGTAATCGTTCCGGCGACGCCGTCGCGTGCGAGCGCGTCGAGGTGGGACTGCAATGCGTCGAGCGTGTACGCGGAGGTGTCTGCGCCGAACCCCGCGGTGATGTCGCCACTGGTCGTCGGATCTTCCCACCGGAGAAAGTTCCTCGGCGCACTGAAGAACCGCTCGACCGGCGTCGGTTCGCCCCGGGCGAGGTCGGCGAACAGCTCGGCCAACAACGGTTGGCCGGAGGTTCCATCGCAGCTGGCCGGCGCCGCCTCGACGGTCGGCGTCGGCGTCGGCAACGCCACTCGATCGGCGGCACAGCCGCTGGGGGCCGTGGCAACCAGCAGCGTGACGAGGATGTTCGCCCGTCGCCGCCCGATCATGGGTTTCTCCGTCGGTCGCCCGCCGTCACCATGCATCGATCACGACCGTCTTGAGTCGGCCGGTGACGCAGTCGATCGTGCCTTCTCCGCCGCCGTCGCGCAGCGCTCCCTTACCGGTTGCACGGGCGCGGAGTGTGAACGTGAAGCCGCCACCGGCCTCCTTCGACGACGACGCCTCGTACCCATTCGCCGTGAATCCGCTCACGGTGCCGGTCAGGCCTCGGTGGTGCAGCGCATCGAGATGTGACTGGAGCGTGTCGAGCGTGACAGTCCCGCTGCCGGCACCCGCCTCAAACGTGATGACCTGACCGGATGGCAAAGTCGGGTCCCACCACCGTACGAAGTCCCGGGGCTCTACGAAGTACGACGCGACGGCGGGTGTCCGTCCCGCGCTGAAATCGGCGAACAGGCCACGCAGCGGCGTATCGCCACCCGATCCGGAACACCGTACGGGTGCGGCGACCGGCGGCAACCCTCGAACCGTCGGTGTCGCTGAACCGGCGAGCGGGATGCGATCCGCCGTGCAGCCGGCGGTGCTGATGGCCGCAACCAGCACGACCACCACTGGGATTGCCCATCGCTGGCCGGCCATGGCTGCCCCTTCCGGGTCCATGGTCGCGCCGGTCCCGGCCGGTGTCGACGTTTGTTACCGCACCGTCACGTTGATCGTGTGATAGCCGCTGGCGCCGTTGGGTGCCGGGTCGGCTTGCACGTTCGTCTGCGTCTGGCCGGCATTGTCGGTCGCCCGCACCTGCAGCTGGTGGGAGCCGGGCGTGGCGTTCCACGTCACGAACCACTGACGCCACGTGTCGATGGACGGGACCGCGTCGAGTTTGGCCGTCTGCCAGGCGTCGTTGTCGACCCGCACCTCGACCTTGCTGATCCCGCGATGTTGCGCCCACGCGATACCCGCGATCGTGACGCTGCCGGCGTTGACCGACTTGCCATCGGTCGGCGTGTCGATCCGCGACTCGGTCTTGATCGGACCCATCGCCGACCATCCGCGCGGCACCCAGTACGCGTCGAAATCGGCGAAGCTCGTCAGCTCGAGTTCGGTGATCCACTTTGTCCCGGACACGTACCCGTAAAGGCCGGGAACGACCGTGCGCACCGGGAATCCGTGCTCGACCGGCAACGGCGTGCCGTTCATCCCGACCGCGAGCATGGCGTCGCGCCCGTCCATCACGACGGCGGTCGGCGAACCGGCCGTGAAGCCGTCGGCCGAACGACCGACCAGCTGATCCGCGCCCGGCAGCGGTCCGACCTCGTCGAGCAGATCCTTGAGGAGTACGCCCTGGAACAGCGCGTTGCTGATCAGATTGCCGCCGACCTCGTTCGACACGCAGGTCAGGGTGATGTATCGCTCGACCATCGGGCGCGCTAGGAGCTGCTTGTAGGTAAGCGTGAGTTCGCGCCGCACCTTCCCGTGGATCCGGAGCGTCCACGTCGTCGGATCGACCTGTGGCACGACCAACGCGGTGTCGATCCGGTAGAACTGGTCATTCGGTGTAACGAACGCGGTCAGGCCGCTGATGCCCTGCTCGGGGGCGAGCGACGGCGCGGGCGAGCCGGTCGGCGTCGGCAGCACGACCGACTGCCGGGCCGCGGTCACGCTGCGACGTTCGCCGAGCTGGCGCCCGATCACCTCGGCGATAAGCGCGCCAACG
>DASQPR010000586.1:0-2309 GCA_035643815.1 Micromonosporaceae bacterium
TCCGCACGAGGCCACGCGTCCGCTGGTAAGCGGTCTGCCCGTCGGCTACGACGCCGGCCGGTGCTCGACCACGCCAACGCTCACGGCCCACGCCCCACGCTTGCTCCCGCCACCAAATTGCATGGGAGTTGGGCGATTTTGGCGGCGCCGATCGGCCAACTCCCGTACAACTGCAGCGTCCGTCGGCGGGGCTTGCGCGGCGTGAGGTAGCAACGGCTCGCCCCACGCGCCACGAGGGCTACGAGGCGGGCACGTCCTGCGTCCGCTCGCGCCGGCCTCTCGTGACGTACCCGCGCAGTAAGCTCGCGAGCGTGGCTGACCCTTCGACTTACCGGCCGGCGACGGGCACGATCCCGGAGTCGCCGGGGGTGTATAGATTCCGCGATGCGGGCGGGCGGGTCATCTACGTCGGCAAAGCCAAGAGCCTGCGTAGCCGGCTGAGTTCCTACTTCGCGGATCAGTGGGCGATGCATCCGCGGACCCAGCAGATGGTCACGACCGCCGCCGGCGTGGACTGGGTCACCGTCGGCACCGAGGTCGAGGCGCTGCAGCTGGAGTACGCCTGGATCAAGGAGTACGACCCGCGGTTCAACGTCCGCTATCGGGACGACAAGTCGTACCCGTATCTTGCCGTCACCCTCGACGAGGAATTTCCTCGTCTGCAGGTGATGCGCGGCGCCAAGCGCAAGGGCGTTCGCTACTTCGGGCCGTATTCGCATGCGTGGGCAATCCGCGAGACCCTCGATCTGCTGCTGCGTGTGTTCCCGGCACGGACGTGTTCGGCTGGAGTCTTCAAGCGGGCCGGGCAGATTGGTCGGCCCTGCCTCCTCGGCTACATCGGCAAGTGCTCGGCGCCGTGCATCGGCCGTGTCGACGCTGACGAACACCGCCAAATCGTCGAGGATTTCTGCGACTTCATGGCCGGCAAGACCGACACGATGGTGCGCCGCCTCGAACGTGAGATGCAATCCGCGTCGGCCGAGCTGGAGTTCGAGAAGGCGGCCCGGCTCCGCGACGACATCGCGGCGCTCCGGCGCGCGATGGAAAAGCAGGCCGTGGTCTTCGGCGACGGAACGGACGCCGACGTCGTGGCGTTCGCCGACGATCCGCTGGAGGCCGCTGTCCAGGTCTTCAACGTTCGCGGTGGTCGAGTCCGCGGCCAGCGCGGCTGGGTGGTCGAGAAGACCGAGGATCTCACCGTCGGCGATCTGGTCCATCACTTCTGCACCCAGGTGTACGGAGCTGAGCAAGGCGAAAACGACGTACCGCGGGAGCTGCTCGTGCCGGAGTTGCCGCCGGATGCCGACGCGCTGACCGAGTGGTTGTCGCAGCATCGCGGCGCCCGCGTCCAGATGCGCGTGCCGCAGCGGGGCGACAAAAAGGCGTTGATGGACAACGTCGAGCGCAACGCCTCGCAGGCGTTGGCGCAACACAAGCTGAAGCGCGCATCCGATCTCACCGCTCGTGGCAAGGCGTTGGAGGAGATCGCTGACGCGCTTGGCATGGACCAGGCGCCGCTGCGGATCGAGTGCTTTGACGTCTCGCAGATCCAGGGCACCGACGTCGTCGCAAGCATGGTCGTTTTCGAGGATGGTCTCGCGCGGCGCAGCGAATATCGGCGTTTCATCGTCCGAGGCGATACCGACGACCTCGCGGCGATGTCCGAAGTGCTGCGCCGCCGGTTCGCCCGATACCTCGACGCGATTTCCGAGTCGGGACAGGTGGCCGGTGAGGCGAGTGATGCGGCCGAGGGCGACGAACCGGATCCCACCGCGACACCCGGGATTGAAGTGGCACGGAGCCGCAAGTTCGCGTACCCGCCGCAGTTGCTTGTCGTGGACGGCGGCGCACCGCAGGTGCAGGTGGCCGCGCGAGTCCTCGCGGACCTGGGCATCGACGACATCGCGGTGTGCGGTCTGGCGAAGCGGCTGGAAGAAGTGTGGCTGCCGGGCGACGAGTTCCCGGTCATTCTGCCGCGTACGTCCGAGGCGCTCTACCTGCTCCAACGCGTACGGGACGAAGCCCACCGATTTGCGATCACGTTCCACCGGGAGCGGCGCTCGAAGCGGATGACGACGTCGCGGCTCGACGGCGTGCCGGGGCTCGGCGAGATCCGGCGCAAGGCGCTGCTTACGCGTTTCGGTTCGGTCAAGCGGCTCGCGGCGGCCAGTGCCGAAGAGATCGCCTCGGTGCCGGGCATCGGCGACCGAACGGCCTCCGCGATCGTCGCCGCACTCGGCGGTGGCGGCAGTCCGGAACCCGTGACAGATCGTGGGGGATCGTCGTTTGGCGACGGGGTGCCGGTGACC
>DASQPR010000587.1:0-2920 GCA_035643815.1 Micromonosporaceae bacterium
CCTTGGCGAGGCTCGTCGACGCCGCTTCGAGCATCGCAACGACGCGCAGGCCAGCCCACCCGTCGGTCAGCGGCGAGCGGCCCTCGGCGATCGCGTCGGCGAACTCGACCATCACCGAACGCAACGCCTCCTGATTGGGCAGCGCCGGGGCGATGGCGTCGCCGATACGGTACGAAACCATCAGGCGGCCGCGAGTGTCGGGGCCAATTCGTTGGTTGGCGCCGCGCTCGACGCCGCGGTCGTACACCGACACTCGTTGCGTCGGGTTGAGATCGTCCCAGACGACGGTACGCAGGGAGCCACCGACCACCATCGTCCGAATCTTCGTCGGCGACAGCCAGTTGACGTGCACATGAGCGAGTGCGTCGTTGGAGAGCCGGATCGTGAGGTGTGCGACGCACGCATGGCCGGCACCGATCGGATCCGAGCCGTGCGCCGCGACCGACACTGGCCAAACGTTGTCGGGCAGAATCGCCTCGAAGATCGACAGGTCATGCGGCGCGAGGTCCCACAGCACGTCCACGTCGGACTGGACGAGACCGAGGTTGATGCGTACGGAGTCCAGGTATTGCAGATCGCCCAATTCGCCGCCACGCACCAGCTCGCGGATATGTCGGACCGCGGGCGTGTACACGTACGTGTGGTCCAGCATGAGGATGCGGCCGTGGTGTTCCGCGGCCTCGACGAGCAGGCGACACTCCTCGTACGTCGGCGCCAACGGCTTCTCGACGAGCACGTGCTTGCCGGCCTCGAGCGCCTTCATCGCGATCGCGTAGTGCGTGGCCGCGGGCGTGGCGACGGCGACGGCAGACACCGCTGGATCAGCGAGCACCTCGTCGACGAAGCCGGATACCCGAACCGTCGAGTAGTCGCCCAGCACCTTCCTGGCTCGAGACACGTCGAGGTCACACAGGTACTCCAGGCGAAGGCCCGGGGTGGCCTGGGCGTTGCGGACCAGGTTCGGCCCCCAATACCCGGCGCCGATGACCGCAATGCCCGTTACCGGACAGCTCGTCTGCACGTTCCCTCCAATCCGTCGAGCCGTCGCCGGCCGAACTGTGGTCCATCGACGGGTGCGGCGGTGTCGTGCGCGCCGCAGCATGGCGCAACCAGCCAGAGGGATGCTACCGGGATCGTCAAGGGCGCGGCACCGCACGGATTGGGCCGCACTCTCGTGCCGGCCAGATCGGCCGAGGTGCCTGGAAGTCGCGTAGGCCGATAGCGGCTCACCACGACATCACGCCGGTCTCACGACCAAGCGACGGCTCACCCGAGAAACGGTGGCGAAGCGCCAGCAATCGGACATCGCGCTTTGTCCGACGTGTCAACGACGGCTAAACTCTGCGCGCCGCAGGCCGTGGCACAGTCCCCACTTCGGCGACCCAGTTAGGACCAATGATGCAGTCGCAGACGCCGGAACCGTCTTCGTCCGCGGCTGGGCGCGCACAGGTCCCACCCGGCACTCGATACGTCGGCGAAGCTGGCAGCGAGCCCGCCGCGCAGCCGCTGCACCGCAAGTCCAGGTCCGGCTGGATCGGTTCGGCCGCGACGGTGTTCGTCTCGGTGCTGATCGTGCTCGCGGCCGTGAAGGTCGTCGCTGGCGGCCACAAGCCGAACGCGACGGCGGCTGGGGCGACGTTCTCGAGCGCCGCGCCGAACGATGCCGTGAGCGCCAGCGGCCCGCAGAGCAGCGCCCCGTCGACGCCCGCGGTTCCGGCCGGCACTGACGACCCATCCGGTGTGCCGATGCCGCGCGGCGACCTGCCGGGCTGGCACCAGACGTTCGCGGATGACTTCACCGGTACCCAGGTGAACCGTAAAAAGTGGTACGTCTTCGACGGCCAGCCACTGGGCGACCCGGCAGCACAATTCGTGCCCTCACACATCAGCGTGGCCGATGGCATGGTGACCATCGGCGCGTGGCCGATGAGCACCGCCCGCGGGCCGATCTACGCATCGGGCGGCATGTCGAATGTCGTCAACTTCAGCCAAGGCTATGGGCGCTATGACGTGCGGTTCCGGATGGACCGTGGCTGGGGCATTGCGTATGCGCTGCTGTTGTGGCCAAGCGACAACAAATCGAAACCGGAGATCGATTTCGCCGAAGACAACGGCAAGGTCCGCGAAATGACCTCCGCAACGTCGCACCCGATCGGGCCGGGTGAGAAGCATCTTGAAGTCGAGGGCAACTTCACGCAATGGCATACGGCAGAGGTCGTATGGTCGGCGAAGAAACTGACTTACAGCATCGACGGCAAGGTGTGGGGAACGATGACCGGCATCGCGGTGCCGAAGAGCACGCCGATGTCCATCTCCTTGCAGACGCAGTCGCACGCGTGCGGCGACACCTGGGAGGCGTGCCCGGACGACACGACGCCGCCGAAGGTGAACCTGCAGGTGGACTGGGTTACCGCATACGTCGCCACGCGCAAGTAGGACCCGGCGCGACGGCGGCGAGGCCTAGTTCAGGGACTTATAGATGACCGCGTCGTCGTTGCGGTAGATGACCTTCCAGAACGGCGATGTCTCCATCGTCCGCTGCAGGCTTTCAATGAGGCCATCGCGCAGATAGCCGAAATAGTGTGCGTACGCTATCTGACTCTTCGAGATGATCACGTACACGTTCGGCACACCGGCGTAGTGGTCGTCGATCCTCGTCATATCCTGGGCAGTGATCGTCGAACGGTCGGTTGGCAAGAAGTACCGGAGATCGTAGAGATCGCCGCCGCCATCGTTGAAGTCGTTGTACCGCTCGTTTAGCCTGCTCGGCACGTTGCTGGCCGCGTCGACCAGTACCGAACCCTTGGGAGCCGTGGTGTAGAGATACTGTGCCGCCCGCACCTCGCCCGGGGAGAATTGGTCGAACGACAGCTGGCCGTGCTCTCCCTGGAGGCCGATGAGCGCGGCAACGAACACGAGC
>DASQPR010000588.1:0-3483 GCA_035643815.1 Micromonosporaceae bacterium
TCGACGCCGTAGGCCGAGCTCACCGACTTCCACCCGCTCGGCAACGCCTGCGGCTGGACGACCGGGATCGCGCCGCCAGCTCGTGCGTCACCGTACGAACCACTCGGATCGATCACGATCGGGCTGCTGCCGCCGAAGAAGAACACGTAGACGCCAACCGCGATCATGACCGGTACGAGGAGAATCAGCACTGCCTTGGCCATGTCCCAGGGGGTCCGGGACAACCGCAGCGCCGTCGAGTTGACCTGGTCCGGCGGTGTTGTCGCAGGTTGCAGCGTGGCGTCCGGTTCCTGGCCGCGCCCCGGATCCCTCGGTGGATCGGTCATGGTCACCCGTCCATCCTCGCCGATCGTTTCCGATCACCCACTGGCAGGGCCCCGAATGTCGGCCGGTGACGTGACGTACACATCCCAGGATGTCGCCCGTGACGTTGCCGTGTCAGGATCCTTTCATCGAGTTCGGCAATCGAAGCGTGACCTGGCCGCAAGGAGGCGCCCCATGACCGAGGCCCGCATGCGCGAACCGCAAGGACTCGACCGAAACCTCGCACTCGACCTCGTTCGGGTCACCGAGGCCGCGGCGATGGCGGCGGGACGTTGGGTCGGCCGTGGCGACAAAGAGGGCGGCGACGGCGCCGCGGTGGACGCCATGCGCCGGCTGATCAACTCGCTCCCGATGCGCGGCGTGGTGGTCATCGGCGAGGGTGAGAAGGACAACGCGCCGATGCTCTACAACGGCGAAGAGGTCGGCGACGGCACCGGACCCGAGGTGGACGTAGCCGTCGATCCGATCGACGGCACGACGCTGATGAGCAAGGGCATGCCGAACGCGCTGGCCGTGCTGGCCGTGGCCGAGCGGGGCGCGATGTTCGACCCGAGCGCCGTGTTCTACATGGACAAGCTCGTCGTCGGCCCGGAGTGCGCCGATGTGATCGATATCAACGCTGGCGCAACCGAGAATCTGCGGCGCATCGCGCGGGTGAAGCGGACCCGCGTCTCCGACGTCACGGTGTGCATCCTGGACCGGCCCCGGCACGCCGACCTCATCAAAGAGGTCCGCGAAGCCGGCGCCCGCGTCCGATTCATCAGCGACGGCGACATCGCCGGGGCGATCAGTGCCGCTCGCGACAACTTCGACACGGATGTGTTGATGGGCATCGGCGGAACGCCGGAAGGCATTACCGCGGCATGCGCGCTCAAATGCACCGGCGGTGCGATCCAGGCGAAGCTGTGGCCACGCGACGACCAGGAACGCGAGAAGGCGCTGGCGGGCGGTCACGACCTCGATCGCGTGCTCTACACCGACGATCTCGTCACCGGGGACAACTGCTTCTTCGTGGCGACCGGGGTCACCTCGGGCGAGCTGCTACGCGGCGTGCACTACCGATCCGGTACGGCGTACACCCAATCGATCGTGATGCGGTCGAAGTCGGGCACGATCCGAGTCATCGACTCGTATCACAAGCTGGAAAAGCTCGGGCTCTATTCGCTCGTGGACTTCGAGGGAGCACCGACCGCTCCCGACGCCGGACCACTCGGCGGGACAAATCGGTAGCCGATGCGTGATCGCCTACGCGCCGTCGGTATCGCAGCGGCGGTGATCGGCGGCGGCGGTGTCGCGGCTCAGTCGAAGATCAACGGGGCACTGGGCGGCCACCTCCATGACGGATTCGCGGCCGCGTTGATCTCATTCGGCAGCGGCCTCATTCTCGTCGCCCTCATCAATGCGGCGCGCGCCGCATCCCGGAAGGGCCTGCGTGCGCTATCCGCGTCACTGCGCAACGGCGCGTTGCGCTGGTGGGAGTGCCTCGGTGGCGTGTGCGGCGCGGCGCTCGTGGCGAGTCAAGGGCTCACCGTCACCGCGCTCGGCGTGGCGATCTTCACGGTCGCGGTCGTCGCCGGGCAGACGTTCGCAAGCCTGGCCGTTGACCGATTCGGTGTCGGCCCGACCGGTCCGCAGCCTCTGACCGCACCGCGCGTCGTCGGCGCCGTTCTCACGGTCGGCGCGGTCCTCGTGGCGGTCGCGGACCGCTTCGGCTCGCCCAGGACTCTGGCGTACGCGCTGCTGCCGCTGATCGCGGGCGCGGCAACCGCGTGGCAGCAGGCGGTGAACGGCCGCGTGCGGTCGGCCTCGGGTAGCGTGCCGGCCGCGACCCTGGTCAACTTCACCACGGGTACGGCAGCACTGGCGATCGCGTACGGACTCGACGTCGCGTTCCGAGGCACCCCGACGGGCGATCTGCCGACGGCGCCCTGGTATTACCTCGGTGGCGTGGTCGGCGCCGTATTCATCGCGATCTTTGCCGCCGTCGTACGCCACACCGGCGTGCTGCTGCTCGGCCTCGGCATAGTCGCCGGCCAGCTCACCGCCGCTGTGCTCATCGACATCATCGATCCCACCGCCGACGGGCCGCCGAGCGCCCTGACGTTCGCGGGCGTCGCGTTGACCCTCGTCGCGGTCGGAATCGCGGCGGCGCCGAATCCGCTGCGGCGGCGCGATCGGGCGGCCGAGCAGGGCAACGAACTCGTAGGAGCAGACCGATGATCATCGTCGTCGGCGAGAACGTCGCTGACCTCATTCCGGCCGGAGACGGTCTGCTCCGGGTGGCACTCGGCGGCGGACCGGCCAACACGGCGGTCGCGGCCGCGCGTCTCGGCGGAGCGGTCGGATACGCTGCCCGGTTCGGCGCGGACTCCTTCGCCGAACAGTTCCGCATGCGTCTGGCGGGTGCCGGCGTCGATCTCTCCGCCGCTCGTACGGTCGACGCCCCATCGTCGGTCGCCGTCGCCGCGATCGACACCGCCGGTGTGGCCCGTTACGACTTCTGGCTCAACGGCGCGGCCGACTTCGGCGCCACCGATGTGGAAAGCGATCTGCCCGACCCGTCGCCCGGCGACATCCTGCACGTGGGATCGCTCGCCGGCTATTGGCCACCCGGCGCCGATGCGATCGAGGCCTGGCTGGCCCGGTGGCGCGACAAGTGCACGGTGACCTTCGATGTCAATCTGCGGCCGGTCGTCCTCGAACGGCAGCCGGACGCGCTCGACCGGCTCGAACGATTGATCCGGCTGGCGCATGTTGTGAAAGCCAGTGACGAGGACATCGCGCACGCGTATCCGGGATCGGAATTTGTGCAGGTCGCCAGCGCCTGGCTGGCGGACGGGCCCGAGCTGGTGATGCTCACGCACGGCGGCGACGGCGCGAGCGCGCACATCGTGGGCCGGCCACCGGTGCTGGTCGGCGCGCCGCGCATCGTGGTCGCCGACACGATTGGCGCCGGCGACGCCGCGATGGCCGCCCTGCTCGTCCAGCTCGCAGCGCGCGGTCGACGCGCGGTCCGCGATGACCTTGGCAATGCCCTGCGGTACGTGTGTGCCACCGCGGCTGTCGCCTGTACGCGGCCGGGCGCCTACGCCCCAGGGCCGGACGAGGTCATGGCGATGCTCGGGGCGCCCTGACGGCTAAACGTCCGAGGAGTGCCCG
>DASQPR010000589.1:0-3420 GCA_035643815.1 Micromonosporaceae bacterium
CACACGGCACCACAGCGCACCGCGCCGCAGGACGCCGCGCCGCAGCACACCGCACCGCATCGCATCGATCCGACCTCACTGCCGGGACGGCCGTGCTCGGTGGCGGCCGCCCTTGACGTAGTCGGTGACCGCTGGGCATTGCTGATCGTCCGCGAGGTGTTGCTCGGCAATACCCGATTCAGCCAGATCGCCCGCAACACTGGCGCGCCGCGCGATCGCCTGGCCGCCCGGCTGCGCGCGCTTGTCGAAGCCGGCGTGCTCGATCGTCGGGTGTATCAGGAGTCGCCGCGGCGTGAGGAGTATCGCCTCACCGAGTCGGGTCGCGAGTTGTCCCGCGTCACGCAGGCGCTCCTGGACTGGGGCGACCGGTGGGCGGTCACCGCTCCCCCGGTCCGGCTCGTCCACCATCACGACCATCAGTTGCGTACGGCAACGGTCTGTACGGTGTGTGGAGACGTCGTGGATCGAGCGGACGTGACGCGGGAGAATCTGACGCCGGGCTGGGACGTTTCGGGTCCGGTCGGCACGTCTCGCTCGTGACGTCCGAAGCGGACAGTTCGCAAAACGTCCGGAAAGGACAATCGATGCGCATTCTCGTCGTCGGTGCCGGGGCGACCGGTGGCTATTTCGGCGGCCTGCTGGCCCGGGCCGGTCGCGACGTGACGTTCCTCGTCCGCCCGGCCCGAGCCGAAGCGTTGCGGGAAAACGGTCTGACGGTCAGCGGCGCCGCCGGTGAATGGACGGTCAAGCCGGATGTCGTGACATCGGAGGAGCTGCCCACGGTTGCGGCGGACACCGGGGCGGACGGAGCTGTGGCACCGTACGACGTCGTGCTGCTGTCGGTGAAGGCGTACTCGCTCGAAGACGCGATCCACGACATCGAGCCGGCGGTCGGGCCGGAGACCGTGATCATCCCGGGGCTCAACGGCCTGGCTCACATGGACGTGCTCGACGACCGCTTCGGTCGCCATCGCGTGCTGGGAGGCGTGATATACGTAGCGACGACGCTCGACGACGCCGGCCGCATCATTCAGCTCAACCCCGGCCTCAACGCCCTGACCTGGGGCGCCCGCGATGTCGCCGACGCCGACCGGGCGGCAGCGCTCGTTCCCGACTTCACCGACGCCGGATTCACCGCGCGCAACTCGTCGCATATCGAACTCGCGATGTGGGAAAAGTGGATCAATCTCGCGTCACTCGGCGCGATCACCTGCCTGATGCGCGGTACGGTCGGCGAGGTCGCGTCCGCGCATGGCGGCATCGCATACGCGGATGGCGTCATCGACGAATGCATCGCCGTCGCGGCGGCGTACGGCTTCGTGATCCACCCCGACGTCGCCACGCGCGCCCATGCGTCGTTGACCAACCCGGCCTCTACACTGACGTCGTCGATGTACCGCGACCTGTTGGCCGGGCGCCGGACCGAGGCCGACCACATCATCGGCGACCTGATCGCCCGGGCTCAGTCCAAAGACGTCGACGTGCCACTGCTGGAGATCGCGTACACGAACCTGTCGGTGCATCAACGGCGATTGGTCCATTGAGATGATCGACTTCACCGCCGGTACGCCGGTCGCGGGGTCATTTGACGTGTCGTGGATCCACGGCACCGCCAAGGGCACAACCAGCACTGAGCCGCCGATTCAGGTGCACGCGTACGACGAGCACACGTACATCCTGCGGCAGAGTAAGACGACGTCCTTCGAGGCGCCGTTTCTCTACCTATTCTTCGGCAACGACCGGGCGCTCTTGCTCGACACCGGCGCGACGAAAGACCCGGCGATCTTCCCGCTGCGGGACACCGTTGACACGATCGTGCGTGACTGGCTCGCCGCGCACCCTCGCGAGACGTACGGTCTCGTCGTCGCGCACACCCACGGCCACGGCGATCATGTCGCCGGCGACGCCCAGTTCGACGGGCGGCCGGATACCACGCTCGTCCCGGCGGACGTCGAGTCGGCGACCGCGTTCTTCGGTTTCGTGAAGTGGCCGACCGAGATCGTGCCGTTCGACCTCGGCGGCCGGGTGCTGGACGTGACCGGCATTCCCGGACACGACGAGCGCTCGATCGCCGTTTACGATCCCTGGACGGGATTCCTCGTCACCGGCGACTCGGTCGGCCCGTTCCGGTTCTACGTCCGTGACATGCCGGCCTACGTCGACAGCCTCGGCCGGCTCGTCACGTTCACCGAATCGCATCCGGTCACGCACGTCATGGGCTGCCATATCGAGATGTCCCGTACGCGGCGGCGTGACTACCCGATGGGCTGCACGTATCAGCCGCACGAGGCCGAGTTGCCGATGACCGTCGCCCAACTCGTCGCGGCGCGGGACGCTGCCCTGTCCGTCGCCGGCAAATCGGGCATCCACATCTTCGACGACTTCCTCATCTTCAACGGGATGGGCAAGCGCCAGATGCCCGGCATCATCGCCTACGCACTGTGGACACGCGTCCGCAACCGGTTCTCGCGCATCTAGTGTCGGACGCGGCCAGCGATCATCGGACAGTGATCAGTGATCATTGGGCCGCGATCGGCGATTGTGGCCCGGTCGGCCGCTGCCCGACGGATTCGCAGGAAACCCACAGGATCCCGGCACGTTGGGCCGCGCCGCGCTTCTGACGCAGTACGACCCGGCATGATCGCGAGGCTCACAGTGACCTCATAGGTTGTGCACACTGTCCGCTCGGACTCGGCTGCCAGCATCGGTGTCAGGAAACGCGAGACACCGGGAGGCACCAGTGCATCGAGATCTGGGTTTGACCCGCGCAAAGACCGTCACGGTCGGGCTGGCCGGGGTCACGCTCGTCGGCGTCGTCGCGGTGGCCGGCCTCGCCCGCCACGACACCGACACGGGTACGCCGACGGACACGTCGAACTCGAACAGCACCACGGACTCGACCGGGTCGAATTCGACCTCGAACTCGACGGACGACGGTTCGTCGAGCACCTTCCCGAACCTCGGCGGACATACCGGTTCGGGTAGCTCCGGTGGCGGCGCCGCCACGTCGGGGGGTTCGTGACATGCCGCTCGTCGAACAGCTACCGGTCGGTGCCGGTTGCGCCCAATGGTCGGTCTGGGGAACGGTCGCACGGATCGTCGTTACCGAACCGTCGCGCCTCGACGCGGCCACCGATGTCGTACGGGCCGAGCTCGCGGCGGTCGACGAGGCGTGCAGCCGCTTCCGTACGGATTCCGAAGTGCGCGACGTGTTCCGCGCCCACGGCGGCCCGATCACCGTGAGCGTACGACTGGCCGAACTCGTCCAGGCGGCCCTCGACGCGGCGGTCGACACCGACGGCGACGTCGACCCGACGCTCGGACTGGCCATGTCCGCACTGGGCTACGACCGGGACTTCGCCGCGATCACCACCGACGCGTCGGCCATGCATCCGAACGTGACAGCGTTCGCGACCACCG
>DASQPR010000590.1:0-4432 GCA_035643815.1 Micromonosporaceae bacterium
GAGGTTCGACGCTGCCACGCCGCGGGTCCACGCCGCGGGTCGACGCCGAAATCACGCTCGCCTTCCCCGGCGCCCGGGATCCGGCCGCGTCCCGTTTCGCATCGGGCCCCGTTCGTGCCTCGCCGCCAGTTCACACCGCGCCGACCTGGATGCCGGCCGCGAGTGAATACGGCCTGGAAATGGATCGGGAATTTGACACTCGTGGGCATCTTTGCCGTGGCGCAATTACCCATTCGTGCCGGCCACGGCAATTGTCACTGGCTCGGGTCGATGCCCGATTTCGGGCACTCAGAAAGGTTACTCATGGGTGTTCGCCCATTCGTAGACTTGATTACTTCGGAAGTATCGTGCAGGGTCGGACCGTTCCCGAGTCGCTTGGCGGGCGAATTGGGGGCATTACGTGCATCGTCGATCCCCCGATGCACGATCGGCACCCACGGTCGGAGGCTTCCGTGATGGTTCTTTCGCATCGTTGGCGCGTGACGCGCCCGGCGTACATCGGAGCGCTGCTCGTCATATCGATGCTCGGCCTAGCGCTCGCCGCGCTTGCACCGACGGCCGCGTCCGCGGCCACCGCGAAGGTCGGGTACGTCCGCCTGGCCCATCTGTCTCCGGACACGCCCGATGTCGACGTCTACCTCGACTCGGTGTCGACGTCGGCGAAGCACCAGGTCTTCCCGGGCGTCGGCTACGGCACGGTCTCGCCTTATCTGAGCCTGGGCGTCGGCGAATACGCCGTCTCGATGCGTGTCGCCGGCGCGGACCCGAAGTCGCCGCCGGTCCTCACGACCGACGTCAATGTCGCGGCCGGGCAGGCGTACACGGTGGCCGGCGTCGGGCGGCACGCTGATCTCGGTCTCAAGGTGTTCCGCGACGACCTGAGCAGCCCAGCGCATGGCAAGGCGAAGATCCGCATCATCCAGGCCTCCATCAAGGAGCCGCAACTCAACATCGCGCGCTCCGACGGCACGAAGATCGCGTCGAACGTCGCTTTCGCGACGACCACGTCCTACCGGCAGACCAACGCCGGCAACTGGACTCTCGTCGTCGCGCCGAGCGGTGGCGGCAAGTCGGTCAAGCTGCACGTGGATCTCAAGTCGGACAGCGTCTATTCGCTGCTGATCCTCGACGGCAAGACGACGCTCACCCCCGATCTGAAGGTCGACGCGACCCGGGCGGGCAGCGCCCCGATCGGCGGAGTGCAGACCGGACTCGGCGGCGGCTCGCCACGGACCATGCCGACCATCGCGGTCTCCGTGCTGGCGCTGGCCGGCTTGGCGTTCGGCGGCATCGCGATCGTCAGCCGACGTCGCTCCAGCCCCCGGCTCGTGGCGCCGCTGCCTAGCGCAGCCGCGGGCCGCACGTCACCGGCCCGTACGCCGGGCGGTCGGGCGTCCGATCAGGCGTAGTGGCACGACCCGACTCGTCCGTTCCGAGGCACCGCACCGCCCCGGCGGGAAACGCGCTGAGCGTCGTGGCCGCGACGCTCAGCGCGGTGGTGCTTGTGGGCGCCATCGGGTTGGCCACCAACGCATTCGGGGCGCGAGCGATCATTCCGCGCGCGTCCCATGTTGCCATCTGGACGGTACCGGCGCCTTCGTCGGGCGCGCAGGCGAACACGGCCAAATCCGCGCCGACCCGGAAGGTCGTACCGCCGACGAACGTGCGCATTCCCAAGATCAAGGTCAACACCTCGATCATCCCGCTCACGCTCGACGGGACCGGCGCGCTCGAAGCGCCGACCAGCTTCACCCAGGTCGGCTGGTACGCCCAGGGCACCGCGCCCGGCGACATCGGTCCGGCGATCCTCGCCGGGCACTACGACAACGCGATCCGCGGCACGGTGTTCTACCAGCTCAGACTGCTCAGGGCTGGCGACCTCGTAGAAGTCCGGCGCGGCGGGAAGTGGCTAGACTTCACGGTTGTGTACTGGGGTGAGTACTCCAAACAGGACTTTCCGACAGAGAAGGTCTACGGGCCGACGCCCGATTCGGAGTTGCGCCTGATCACCTGTGGCGGCACATTTAACGGCCGCGTCGGCTCGTACGACGACAACATCGTCGTCTACGCGGTGGCGACGAAATGACCGAGGAGAATCCGCTTATTGGCGGCCGATACCGCCTCGGCAAACGAATCGGTGTCGGCGGCATGGGCCGGGTGTGGCTCGCCCGCGATGAGGTGCTGCGCCGCGAGGTCGCGGTCAAAGAAGTGCTGCTGCCCGAGACTCCCAGCGAAGACGAGGCGTACGAGCTGCGCCAACGTACGCTTCGCGAGGCCCGGGCTGCGGCCCGCCTGTCGCACCCGAACGTCGTACGGATCTACGACGTCATGTACGCCGACAATCGTCCGTGGATCGTCATGGAGTACGTGCCATCGCGATCACTGGCGCAGGTGATCAAGTCAGATGGACCGATGCGCCCGGACGAGGCCGCGATCGTCGGCATCGCCGTGCTCGACGCGCTGTGCGCCGCGCACGCGGCCGGCGTCCTGCATCGCGACGTCAAGCCGGGCAACGTACTACTCGCCGACGACGGCCGCGTCGTGTTGACGGACTTCGGACTGGCGACGTTCGACGAGATCGGCTCCGCGCTCACACAGTCCGGCATCGTGCACGGCTCGCCGCAATTCATCGCGCCGGAACGCGCGCTGGACGGCACGTCCACCGTCGAGGCCGACATGTGGTCGCTCGGCGCAACGCTGTTCGCCGCCGTCGAGGGCCAGTCACCGTACGCCCGCTCGACGTCCTATCAGACGCTGGCCGCGCTCGCGACCGCGCCGCCCGACGCGCCGAAGCGGGCCGGTGCACTGAAACCAGTTCTCGCCGGCCTGCTGCGCCGCAAACCGTCCAGCCGCATGAAGCCCGACGAGATCCGCAGCCGGCTTCAGCGCGTGGCCAACGGCGAGTCGGGGCGTGTGCGCTTTCCGCGCCAGCGCCACCCGAACACGTCCGCCGCCGGCGGCCCGCCCGCAGACATCGTCCTCCCGCGTGCCACGGCCGAGCCGAACCCACCCGCCGGAAGCGCGAGCATCGGCGACACGGCGACTCCGGGGCGCGACTCGGCGACGACGCCCGCGAACACGCCGAGCGAGGGCGCCGCGGCAGACCGAGCGCTGGCGGTCGGCGTCGGCACGTCCCTGCCATCATCGATCGGCACACCGAATCGCAACGACGATCGCCAGGACGACCGGGCGTACGGATGGAATCGGGCCGCCACCCCGGGCGTGGATCGTGACCCGACCCGTGATCCGGCGACCCGCGACGCCGCGGTCGGCGAGGCGGCCGTCGCCGCGGAGAGTTATCGCGGCAACGGGCGGGCGATCGAGTGGCGTAACGCCAACGGAGACGTCGTCCGGTCGAGTTCGGGCACCAAAGAGGAGCTCGACGGTCCGCCGGGACAGCTGGCGAGGCGGATGCGGCGGTGGGCCGTACCGGTCGCGGTCATCGCCGTACTCCTAGCCGGTGGGGCCTTCGTCGCGGTGCGCCAATTCGGTCACTCGGCGGCGACGGCCCACCGTGCGGTCACCAGCACCGGCCCGACTCACCCGCCGGGGTCAGTCGCGCCATCCGGGTCGCAAAGCTCCTCCGGCGTCCAACGACTGGCCAAGGTGAGCTGGCTGTGCGCCCAGCAACGACCGGCCGACTCGGTCGCGCTGCCGATTATCCAGCCGAACTTCAAGGGGCACGCGGCCTATCCGTCGTTCACCTGGTTCATGTTCAGCAACGACTTCCCCATCGCATTGCCGGGTGGCTTCCAGATCGCGTACAGCTCGACGACGGCCTGCCTCTACGATTCAACGTCGCCGGCACGCATGATCGGGATCGACAAGTGGACCCCGTCCGGGACGGCCGCGACCGACGCCCGGGTTGCCATCCGGTCTTACCAGGCCCGGGCCACCAAACTGACGGGCTTCCAGAAGGCTAGCGGCATCTCCGTCGTCGAGGGTCCGGGCAAGGCGCCGTCGAGCGCCAAGTGGGATTACTCCTGGCTCGGAGTGACCGGCCCGCTGCACACCTTCGCCCGCGTCTACCTCATCGACAAGACGGCGTACCTGATCTCGTGGACGACGTCGGCGGCGCTGGCCGATTCGGACACCGCGGTGTACGACAACATGCAGGCGAGCATCATCATCGGGCAGATGCGGTAGTCACCTCCGCGGGCTCTGGCACGCGCCATGCTGAGCGAGACATGTGCATGTCCGGACGAATTGGTCAACCTTGCCCACAGCGGGCGGATTTATCGTTCAATAACGGACATGAGTCTCGCCGTCACCCCGAGGCGTACGGTGCGCGCGCACCGGCGGTTCGTCGCTTCATTTGTCACGCTCGCCGCGGTCCTCGCCGGTTCGCTCTTCGCTGCGGCGCCCGCATACGCGGCGTCGACCACCGACCTGAGGGTGTCGCTCACGAACAAGGTCGACGCGGTCGCCGGCA
>DASQPR010000591.1:0-4517 GCA_035643815.1 Micromonosporaceae bacterium
ACCGAACGAACTGACACCGATCGCTCGGGCGTCATGGCGACCTGCGGCGTGCGCGGGTCGCGCGGGAGCTACTCGCTTGACGAACGTCGCGTCGGCGTCGCTCGCGATCGATGCGCCGTCGGCGGATTCGACCGCCAGCGCATCGTCACGGCCCGGATCGTCCTCGTGCCCCTTACAGGAGCTCAAGGATCGTCGCGTTGGCCATCCCTCCGCCTTCGCACATCGTTTGCAGCCCATAGCGCTCCCTCGTGTCACGCATCCGGGCCACCATGGTCGTCATGATCCGGGCTCCGGAACCACCGAGCGGATGCCCGAGCGCGATCGCGCCCCCACGGGCATTCAAGCGCTCCGGCGAGGCACCGGTTTCCGCCAGCCAAGCGAGAGGTACTGGCGCAAATGCCTCGTTCACTTCATACACCCCAATTTGCTCAATAGGGATGCCGGCGCGCCGAAGCACCTTCGCTGTCGCGGGAATCGGAGCGGTCAACATGATGACCGGATCGTCCGCCGCCACGACCGCGGTGTGTATGCGTACCAGGGGAGTCATGCCGTGCGCGGCCGCCCACTCCGAGGTGGTGATGGCGAGTGCGGCCGCACCGTCGGAAATCTGCGAGGCCGATCCCGCGGTCACCACACCATCGGGCTTGAACGGCGTTTTCAAGGCCCCCAATTTCTCCAGTGTGGTGTCGCGGCGTATGCCCTCATCGGCTTTGATGCCCGCGATCGGGACGATCTCGTCGTCGAACTCGCCCGAGTCCTGTGCCGCCGCGGCGCGCTCGTGGCTGGCCAGCGCGAACTCGTCGAGCTGCTGTCGGGACAGTCCCCAGCGGGCCGCCATCATCTCGGCACCGACGCCCTGGTTGAACGGCGCCGGCGAGGCGTCGGCCGCGTGCTTGTCGGCGAACCCCTCGACTCCCGCGTAGCGCTGGCGAACCGCGTCGCCGAAGGGAAGCCCGGGACCACTCACGACGCTCGCGCCCATGGCAACGCGGGACATCGACTCCACACCGCCGGCGATCACGAAGTCGCACTGTCCGGAGATCACGGCCGCCGCCGCGAAATGCACAGCCTGCTGGCTCGACCCGCACTGGCGGTCGAGCGTCGTGCCGGGTACGGACTCGGGCCAGCCCGCGGCCAGCGCGGCATTCCGGCCGACGTTCCACGACTGCTCGCCGACCTGGGACACACAGCCCCATACGACATCGTCGACATTGGCCGGATCAAAGCCGACGCGGTCGGCGAAGGCCGCGAGCAACTGGCCGGACAGATCGACGGGATGCACGCCAGACAGGCCGCCGCCGCGACGTCCGACGGGGGTTCGAGCCGCTCCGACAATCACCGCGTCACGCATGGTTACTCCCCAGTAGGCCGTTCTTGCGTCGATGCTACCCGGCGGGTCATCCGTCGACAGATCTTGATTACAGTTGTCCGGACAGCGCACCGCGATCGACCGGGAGGGGCTGTGCCCATCCGTCCGTCCGTACCGTCCGAAGGCGACGACGACCGCGACGACGACCGCGACGATCGCACCGACGACCGGAATGGTTCCGACGCGCAGCCGTGGTCGCCCAACTGGGACGGCGAGATCGAGATGCCGCGGACGCCAGCCACCGAAGTGCGTTTCCACGCCGACCGGCGCTTCATGTGGGCAAAGTTCATCGTGGCCGTGATCTTCGTAGCCACGCCCCTCGTCGCCGGTTCGTCGGTCACGGGCATCGTGGTCGGCCTCATCGTCGGAGTCGGCCTGGCGATCTACGGGATGCGTGACGTGCTCGCGCCGGTGCGGCTGGCGGCCGATGCCGAGGGCGTCACGGTTGTGTCTGGCTTCGCGGGCCAGCGCCGGCTCGCGTGGGACGACATCGAACGGTTACGTCTGGACGAGCGCTCCCGCTACGGCGGCCGGCAAGCGCTACTCGAAATCGACGAGGGCGAATCGCTGCACTTCTTCAGCCGCTACGACCTGGGCGTGCCGCCTTCTGAGGCGCTGGATCGTGTGCTCGAGGTGCGTGCCGCGCGGCCGTGAGCGGCGTCGGTGATCAGCGGTGCTCGAAGACGTGCGGCGCCTCAGGGGCGGGCCGCCACGTCAACCTAGGCGGGCGAGCGTCGTTGTCAGGTGATAGGTCTGTAGCGCGGTCGCCACGCCGAAGATCACGACCAGGCCAACCAGGATCGCGGCCTGGAATTGATTGCGCCGCTGCTGTGGCACGTGGGCGAAGCCGTAGCCGATCAGACCACCGGTGATCAGACCGCCGATGTGGCCGGCGACCGAGATGAACGCCGAGCCGCCGAAGGTGATCACCAGGTTGATGATCAACACCGGGACGAGCGACTGTACGCTCAGATTGAGCTTTCTCAGCACGAAGAAGAACACGCCGAACAGTCCGAAAATCGCGGTCGACGCGCCGGCGCTCGGCGCACCCGGCGAGAACACGTAGACGGCGACGTTGCCGCCGAGCCCGCAGACGAGGTAGACGGCGAGGAAGCGCCAGGGACCGAACATGGCCTCCAGTGGCCGGCCGAGCACCCACAGCGCCCACATGTTCAACGCGATGTGAAGCAGACCGTAGTGCATGAACATGGCGGTGAAGAGCCGGTAGTACTCGCCGTCGGACACCCCGGCCACACAGTGCATCACCGGCCCGATGCCGACGCCGCCCTGCGATCGCTGGCAGCCGACCTCGCCGAAGACGCTGAGCCGGTCGCTCAACGGCGTCGTCGACCCGAGTAGGCCACCGATGCTCTTGCCGCCGACCGCCGCGCCCTTGTTCTTCGCCGAGACGATCGAGGCGATGAAGACGATCACGTTCAGCGCGATGAGGCTGAGCGTCGCGTACCCCGGCACACCGCTGCGAGTGGCCCCGAAGGCCGTACGCACCGGGCGCTGGGTCCGCCGCCCCGCGGACACGCACTCGGGGCACTGGTGCCCGACCGACGCCGCCTTCATACAGTCGGGGCAGATCGGTCGGTCACACCGCGTGCACCGAACGTAGGTCTCGCGTGATGGGTGCCGGTAGCAGACCGGGGCACTCACCGGGGGCGGCGGGGCCTGACTCATGCTCGGAAGGGTAGCTCTTAGTCGTCCACCCGTTCGACCTCGATCCGCTCGATCACGACGTCCTGGACGGGTCGATCGCCCGCTCCCGTACGGGTGGTCCCGATCGCGTCCACGACCTTGCGGGATTCCGCGTCCGCGACCTCGCCGAAGATCGTGTGGCGCATGTTCAGGTGCGGCGTCGGGCCCACGGTGATGAAGAACTGCGAGCCGTTCGTGCCCGGGCCGGCGTTGGCCATCGCCAGCAGGTACGGCCGGTCGAAGCGCAGTTCCGAGTGGAACTCGTCGCCGAACTGATAGCCCGGACCGCCACGGCCGGTGCCGGTCGGATCGCCGCCCTGGATCATGAAACCGCTGATGACCCGGTGGAAGATCGTCCCGTCGTAGTACGGTCCGGACCCGGGTGCCCCGGTGGTCGGGTCCCGGTACTCCTGCGTGCCTTCGGCCAGACCGATGAAATTCCGTACGGTCTTGGGCGCGTGATTGGCGAACAACTCCACCCGGATCGGGCCGGCGTTCGTGTAAATGGTGGCGAATGTCTTCTCAGCCACGATCACTCCTCAGTTAGGTGTCTCGCGGGTTGCAATCCTGCCATCTGTCCGTTCTGCCCCTACGGAGGGTCCTGAGCAGGCAGGATGTTCGGGGAGCGCCACGCGATCTGTGAGGCACCACTGGAGGGGGTGGGGTGCACGTGTTTGGACGCGGTCAGGAGACGACCCGGCAGGACCTCGCACGCGCCGAGTTCGTCGAAAGTATGGATCACTTCCGGCAGGCCGCCACGCACGCCGCGGGAGGCTTGGGCGCCTCCGTCGGCCCGAAGGTCGGTCTCGGCATGGACGTGGCTCGCGACAGGATGGGATCCGCGCGCGGCTACGTCGGCACGGCCCGCGCGTACGTAGTCCCGGGGACAGCGAAGATGACGCGCGCCGCCTCTCGAGGGTGGGACACGACGATCGCACTCGTCATGCCGCTCGCCGATGCGGCCCGAGTCGGCTCGATCCGAGCAGCCACGCTGCCCGAGGGGATCAAGGTGCCGTCCGCTGTGAAGGCGCAGGCCGTGAAGGCTCAGGCGATCAGGGCTCAGGCGATCAGGGCTCAGGCGATGAAGGCGCAGGCCATGAAGTCTCAGGTCATGAAGAAGAAGGCGCCGCCGGCTCCGTCCGGCGGTCACACGGCGACGGCGATGGTGTCGATCGTCGCGGCCGGTGCCGCGCTCGGTGCGACCGGTGCGCTCGTCGCCCGCCGCCGCAATCGCTCGAAGTGGGCCGAGTATGAGCCGGCCGCGCTGCAGGACGATGCACAGGCATTCGTGGACCAGACGCGCACATCCGGTCGGGGCGCCGCCGACGGTCCCCGTACGGCCTCGAAGATGGCCGGGTGGGCGAAGGAGCACAGCCGGTCGGCGGTGGACGGCGTACGCGGGAAGATGCACGACTCGTCCACGACCAGCGCCGGCGGCCGCATG
>DASQPR010000592.1:0-2901 GCA_035643815.1 Micromonosporaceae bacterium
TTGTGATGATCGAATGCTTGGCTCCCAGGCGTGCACCGAAATACGCGGCGACAACCACGGCGACTCCGGCGATCGGTGTGCCGATCTCGTACCAGTTCACGAGCGGATCGTAGGGCATCGATAGGCGCCGTCAAGTCGTAACGACGCGACCCGGCACCGGCCGAGCGCGAGCGTCGAGAACATCACGGCCGGTCGACGGTCTCGGCCACGGCAAAGACACCGAACTGCGGGATCCAGTGTGCGTATCGCGCGTAGTCGTCCCGCCACCATTCCGGCCGGGCCGCATGGCCGAGGATCAACCCGGCCGCCGCGTCGCGCCACCGCGGGTCGCCCGTCGTCCGCCAAGCACCGTAGAGACCCCATGCCCGCGAGAAATTCAGGCCCGCGCTGTGCACGGTGGGCTGCTGCGCATCGTCGAACAGGCCGGTGTCGAACCCGGCGCCGGCACACAGCGCCGCCATGTCCGCGTCGCCGCCGAGGTCCGCCGCCAACAGGACCGCCAGGTGTACGGGTGAAAAGAATCCCCGTCCCGCCATCCGCCTCTCCGGTTCGGCGCCGCCAGCAACGAAGGCACCGAGGATCCGCTTCGCCGCCCGGTCGGCCGCGTCGATCGCGTACGCATCGCTGCGGGCGAGTCCCCAGCGCCGCAATGCGATGGTCGCCCAACTCGCGCTCGGGTACTCCTCGTCGTACGCCGCCGCGGCCAGATCATCGGGGCCGGACAGGGCATCCAGGTGGCTCACGACCCGATCGGCCGCGGCGGAGGCAAGATCGCCGAACACGTCGATGGTGGATCGCGTTGCCTCCGCGTCGAGGACAAGCGCCCACGCCATGCCGTACGGCACCTCGTGGTCGAGCCGGCCGTCGGTCAACGCCGTCACCTCGGCCGCGACGGACGCCGGGCCGGTCTGCGACAGAGCCACGTCGGCGAACCGCGACTCGCCGGTGAGCCGCGCCGCGGCGAGCAGCGCGTACGTCCCATGCACCGCGCTGTGCCAGTCGTAGCACCCGTGGAAGGCGGGATGGGCGGTGTCGGACCGGGCCACTCCCGCCGCGACGACGGTCGCGAACGCCCGCACCAACTCGTCGCGGCGGCCCAGAAACGTCTCCCAGTCGCTCACTTATCGCTCCTTCCGTCGACGCGACCGTCCACGCGATCGTCGACGACGTGTACGTCAACCGGCCGTCAACGTACCCGTGTTGATGAACTGAGCGCAGCCGACAACGGGGCCGCTGGGTGATCGGGGTGAATGGGGTGATCGGGCGACGCTCGCTCGGTTCGCCCGGCCACCGGCGCCGCCCGGGTAACCTGAGCGGCAGGAGGTCGGCGTGCGGCAATGGTTCACGGGGCTCGCGCCCCGTCGTCGCGCGCTCGTTCTGTCGCTGCTCGCAATGGTGCTGGCAGCCACGGGCCTCGCTACGTCGATCGTCCTCAGTGGCCATCCGTCGCCCGTGCGCAACCTGGGCGGCGTCGAAGGCCCCTCACGACCGAACCAACTGGGCACGCCGCCGGCCGGGCAACCAGGACCCGTCGTGCTCGTCCCCGGATACGGCGGCGGTCGCGGCGGCCTCCTTCGCCTCGCGGCGCGGATCCGCGCCACTGGCCGATCCGCCGTGGTCATCACTCTGCCCGGCGACGGCACGGGCGACCTGGCCGCGCAGGCGAACGCGCTCCAGTCCGCCGTGGCCCGCCAGCTCGCGGCCGGTGCGCCATCGGTTGACGTCATCGGCTATTCCGCCGGTGGCGTCGTCGCGCGGCTGTGGATGGCTGACGATGGTGGCGCGGCCGAGGTGCGCCGGGTGATCTCGTTGGGATCGCCGCTACACGGCGCCGATCTGGCCGCCGTAGGCCAGGCATTCGCGCCCGGTGCCTGTCCGATCGCGTGCCAGCAACTCGCACCGGGCAGCAGCCTGTTGAGCCGCTTGGATGCGCTGCCGCTGGCCGGAGCCGGCTGGATGTCGATCTGGACCACCGACGACAAGACCGTCGATCCGCCCGACTCGGCCCGCCTCGCGGGCGCCGTGAACGTCGTCGCACAGAGCGTCTGTCCCGACGCGACGATCTCGCACGGTCAGTTGCCGACCGATCCTCTCATCACCGGCATCGTGCTCCGCGCGATCGGCGCCGGTCCGCTCACCGCGCCGACCGCCGCCGACTGCGCAGCGCTGCGCGACAGCGGTGCCGGCTAGCCCGCCGTCACCCCCAGCCGGCTAGCTCGTCACGTCCTTCGTCGTGAAATTCGCCCAGGCGGCACCGAGAAACACGACGACGTACGCGGCCTGGATGCCGACGCCGCGCACGATGTCGCGCCACAGGATCGGCTGGCGGAAGAAGTCGACCCAGGCCAGCCAATAGCGCGTCGGCAGGTACGGCGCGATCGACGACGCGGCGCCGAGCGTGACGAGTAGCTCGCTCGCGACCAGCACCGCCAATGCCCCGAGCGTGGCACCCAACGGTGACGTCGTGACCGTCGAAAGGAACACGGCAATCGCGGCCACTCCTAGCATCGACACGGTGATGAACGCGAGCGACGCGACGAGGCGCAACACGATCTGCGACGGGGTGAGCGTGGTCCCCGACAGGGACGTCACGCCGGATTGCCCGGCCGCCCCGCTGGGGAACAACACCTCGCCGGCGACGAACGACGTCGCGAGCACGGCCACGATCGCCGTCAGCACAAAGGCCGTCAACGCCACCAGTTTCGCGACCAGCAGCCGGGTGCGACCGACCGGGCGGATCAGCAGGTAGCGCAAAGTTCCGGTCGTCGCCTCCCCGGCTACCGCGTCGCCGGCCAGCACCGCCACCGCGACCGGCAGGAACAACGGAACGACGATCGCCATTGCCGCCGCCGGATAGAGCAATCCGTTGCTCAGCACGGCGGACAGGAACGCGCCGCCCTG
>DASQPR010000593.1:0-5238 GCA_035643815.1 Micromonosporaceae bacterium
GTCGGCTATCTGGTGGCCGACGCGACAACGGTCACCGAACTCGCCAGGCAGCAGCCGCTGTGGCCGGTCTCGACGCCGGCTCTCGCCGCGATGCTTGCGTGCGTCCAACCGGCGGCCGTCGCGGCGGCCGACGAGATCGCGTACGGGATCGCCGCCGACCGGGATCACCTGCTCCGCGCGCTGGCCGACATACCGTCGATCGAACTGCCGGCCGCGTCGTCCAGCTCGTTCGTCCTCCTGCACGTGCCGGGCGGTGGACGGGTACGGGCCGGGTTGCGCGAACGCGGCTTCGCGGTCCGTCGCGGCGACACGTTCCCCGGTCTGGGTGCCGACTGGCTCCGGGTCGCCGTACGCGACACTGCATGCAGCGATGCGTTCGTCGCGGCATTGCGGGATTGCGTGACGGATGGACCGGAGAGTTGACCCGGGCGACCGCCGATTTTCACCACCGACCGGATTGCGAGGAGAGCGCGTGAGCGACCCGACGCCGTACCCGCTCGGCCTTCAGCTGGCCGGGCTGCCGGTGCTCGTGGTCGGCGGCGGTGCCGTGGCAACGCGGCGCGTGCCGCCGCTGCTCGCGGCGGGGGCCGAGGTCACGATCGTTGCGCCAGCGCTGACTCCGGCGCTGCGTGCGCTCGCTGACGCCGGCCGCATCACGTGGCACGAGCGTCCGTTCCAACCATCGGACGTGGTCGACGTCTGGTTAGTCCACGCCGCGTTGGACGATGCCGCGGCGGCGGCCGAGGTCAGCACGGCCGCAGCCGCTCGGCGCGTCTTCTGCGTCCGGGCCGACGACCGGCGGGCAGCAACGGCGTGGACGCCGGCCGTGACACGACACGGCCCCGTGACCGTGGCCGTGCTCGGCGGTGGCGATCCCCGCCGGTCCATGGCCGTGCGCGATCGGATCGCCGGCGGCCTGGCCGACGGCACCCTCGATCCCGCGTCGCGCGCGTCCGCCAGCACCGCTCTGACGCCGGCACCCGGCTCGGTGACACTCATCGGTGCCGGCCCGGGCGATCCCGAGTTGATCACGGTCAAGGGCCGCCGGCTGATCGCGACGGCCACGGTCGTGGTCGTGGACCATTTGGCCCCCGGGCTCCTGCTCGATGAGCTCGGCCCGAACGTCGAGGTCATCGACGCGTCGAAGCTGCCGTACGGACCGCAGAAGGCGCAGGACGAGATCAACCAGATCCTGGTCGATCGGGCTCGGGCCGGGCACACCGTCGTCCGGCTCAAGGGCGGCGACCCGTACGTGTTCGGTCGCGGCGGCGAAGAGGTGCTTGCTTGTGCGGCCGCCGGCGTCGCGGTGACCGTCGTGCCCGGGGTGACCAGCGCGTTCGCCGTACCCGCGGCGGCCGGCATCCCGGTGACGCACCGGGGTGTCACCCATGAGGTCGTCGTTGTGTCCGGCCACCTACCGCCCGAGCACCCGGGGTCGCTCGTGGACTGGCCCGCGGTCGCCCGGCTGCGGGGCACGGTCTGCGTCCTCATGGGCTTGAGGAATTTGGCCGCCATCACGGCCGCACTCGTCACGGGCGGTCGAGATCCGCTGACGCCGGTCGCGGTCGTACAGGACGGAACTACCGCTCATCAGCGCGTCGTCCGCGCACCACTCGGCGATATCGCCATCGCCGTCGAGCGGGCCGGTCTGCACGCGCCGGCCGTGGTGGTGATCGGGGAGGTCGTCGACCTGCCCACCACGCTAGGTCAGACCGGCGCCTAGCTACGCCGGCAGCGCGGATCAACCGTGGCGCGGCGCCGCCTCGTCCGTCCAGCCACAATTGCGTAATAGGGCAAGCGGGTGCAACAGCTTGCATCTGAATGCATTAGGCTTGCGTTCATGACACGGAGACTCGCCGACGTAGCGAAGTACGTCGGCGTCAGCGAGGCGACGGTCAGTCGCGTGCTCAACAGCAAGCCCGGCATCTCCGACGCGACCCGCGCGGCGGTGCTCACGGCGCTGGATGTCCTCGGCTATGACCGGCCGGCCAAGCTGCGCGGCGACCGAGCGCGGCTGGTCGGTTTGATTCTGCCGGAGTTGCAGAACCCGATCTTCCCGGCGTTCGCCGAGGTGGCGGCGGGCGACCTCGCCAAGCGCGGATTCACTCCGGTGCTATGCACGCGCACGGCGAACGGGGTGAGCGAGGGCGACTACGTCGACATGTTGCTCGACCAACACGTCTCCGGGGTGCTGTTCTCGGGCGGACTCTATGCGCAGGCCGACGCGGAGCACGAGCACTATCGCCGGCTCAAGGAGCGTGGCCTGCCGGCCGTACTCGTCAACGCGGCCGTCGATGACATCGGGTTCCCCCGGGTGTCGGTCGACGACGTACACGCCGTCGAGCAGGCGTACACGCACTTGTCGTCGCTCGGCCACGAACGCATCGGGCTGGTGCTCGGCCCGCGCGATCACATGCCGTCGGCGCGGAAATACGTCGGCTACACCGGCGCCGTTACGTCCCGAGGTGGCCAGGTCGACGAGCAACTCGTCGAACGCACGATGTACTCGATGGAGGGTGGCCAGGCGGCCGCCGCGCGCCTGGTGACACGCGGCGTGACCGGGCTGATCTGTGCAAGCGACGTGCATGCGCTAGGCGCAATCCGCGCGGTGCGCCGGCTTGGTAAGACGGTGCCGGGCGACGTGTCGGTGGTTGGCTTCGACGACTCGGTGTTCATGAGCTGCATCGATCCGCCGCTGACGACCGTACGGCAACCGATCGAGGCAATGGGTCAGGCCGCCGTGGCGCTGCTGGTCGGCCAGATCGCCGGCCATACGGCGCCGACCGAGGAGCTGATGTTCGAGCCGGAGCTGGTGGTACGTGGCTCGACCGGCCCTGTCTCGACCCGCATACCGGAGCAGGCCGGCCGGCTAGGCGCGTCGAACGCCATGGCCTGACGGTAGTAGTCCCGTGGTTGGTCGGGGGCTGCGTCGACCGTCGTCGATCCGTACCCGTGGCCTTACCGTTTCTCGCCCCGGATGCGGCCGAGCACGACTTTCACCGGTCTCGTCGAGTTTCCGAGGTGTGAGCGTAAGTTCTTGCACATTGCCATAGACTAGTTGCGACGGTCGCCGTACCCTCTTGCTGACGTGGATCTCATACGAACAAAACAGGCTGGAGGACGAACGGTGGTCGTGAGCGACAGGCGTCCCGACGAGAACGCCGGTGCCTGGTGGCGCAGCGCGGCCATCTATCAGGTCTACGTCCGCAGCTTCGCCGACGGTGATGGTGACGGGATCGGTGACATCGCCGGCATCCGTGCTCGCCTGGGCTATGTCCGCGACCTCGGCGTCGACGCGATCTGGCTGAATCCCTGGTACGTATCGCCGCAGGCGGACGCCGGCTACGACGTGGCTGACTACCGTGACATCGATCCGGTGTTCGGCACGCTGGCGGAGGCCGAGGCACTGATCGCCGAGGCGCATGAGCTGGGCATCCGGGTGATCGTCGACATCGTCCCGAACCACTGCTCGGATCAACACCCATGGTTCCGTGCTGCCCTCGCATCCGGGCCGGGCTCGGCCGAGCGGCGGCGGTTCGTCTTCCGCCCCGGTCGTGGTGTCGACGGCGAGGAGCCACCGAACAACTGGCCGTCGAACTTCGCCGGCTCATCCTGGACGAGGGTCACCGAGGCCGACGGTGCGCCCGGCGAGTGGTATCTGCACCAGTTCGCGCCCGAGCAGCCCGACTTCAACTGGGCCAACCCGGAGGTACACGCCGAATTCGAGGCGCTACTGCGGTTCTGGCTCGATCGCGGCGTCGACGGCTTTCGCATCGACGTCGCCCACGGCCTCGTCAAGGCGGCCGGGCTCGCCGACGCCGGCCCGGACGACCGGCGCGGCCGGATGCCCTTCGAAGATCAGGATGGCGTGCACGACATCTGGCGAGAGTGGCGGCGGATCACCGACTCCTATCCGGGCGAGCGCGTGCTCGTCGGCGAGGTGTGGGTGCCCGATCCCGAGCGCTTCTCCCGCTATCTGCGCCGGGACGAGTTGCACTCGGCGTTCAACTTCGACTTCCTGCGCGCGCCGTGGGGTGCGACGCCGATGCGCGCTGTCATCAACGAGACGCTGGCCACCCATGCGCTGGTCGGCGCACCGGCCACCTGGGTGTTGTCCAACCACGATGTGCCGCGGCACGTGACGCGCTACGGCCGTGTCGACACGTCCTTCGAGTTCGGCCACAGCCAACTTGGCGCGGCGACCGATCGCGAGTTGGGCACCCGTCGGGCCCGCGCCGCGGCCTTGCTCACCCTCGCGCTTCCCGGCGGCGTGTACGTCTACCAGGGCGACGAGCTCGGCCTCAGCGAGATCGAGGACATACCGGATGAGCTTCGGCAGGATCCGATGTGGGAGCGGTCGGGCCACCTCGACGGCGTACGTGACGGGTGCCGCGTGCCGATGCCGTGGTCCGGTGACGAACCGCCGTTCGGGTTCAGCCCAGACGGTTCCGCGCCGCCGTGGCTTCCGCAGCCGGCCGACTGGAAGGGCTTCACGGTCGCCGCCCAGGTCGGTCGCGACGAGTCGATGCTCTCGCTCTACCGCGACGCGTTACGGCTACGACGGACGACGCCCGGACTCGGCGACGGACCCATGGCCTGGGTGCCGTCCGATCCGGACGTGCTCGCGTTTACTCGGGGCGACGAATTCGCATGCGTGGTCAACATGTCCAACGGGCCGGTCGCGTTACCGCCGCACGAGGAGGTCATGTTGACCAGTGGCCCGCTCGACGCCGGTCTGCTGCCGACCGATACCGCCGTCTGGCTGCGTACCGCGGGGTGACGCTGCGCGGCCAGACGGGGCAACGGACTCGGGGGAGCAGTTGAGCGGCTGCTCCCCCGAGTTCACCCTTCGTGGGCGTCCGCCGGTGCGCGCGGCATCCGTGCTTGAGCCAGTGTCAACCCTTCACACACACCACCTGCTTGAGATGCGCAACCACCTCAACCAGGTCGGATGTTGGGCGTGGCGGCGATTAATCAGCGCCGCGTGCGCGGCCGTCGCCGGATGCGGGATAACGGACCACGAGATCGCCCCGGCCGTCGACTTCGGCACTGGGTGCCCAGGCCTCAAATACCCCGCGTTCGATACATGTCGCGCCCAGGCGCATCAGGGCCTCCGGACTCGGCCGCATCAGGCGCACGCGTAGCCAGTCGCCGTTGTCCCTAACCACCGAGCACGTCTCGCCGCGCCACGATACGAGCGGCGTGCGCCGCGCCGGCGACGCAATCGGATGTCGGAGC
>DASQPR010000594.1:0-3147 GCA_035643815.1 Micromonosporaceae bacterium
GTCATACCAGCGCGGTGCCGCGACGCTGGAGGCGCTGCGGATCGCGGTCGGCGACGCCACGTTCTGGAAGATCGTCCGGGGGTGGGCGCGCAAGTACGCCGGCGGCAACGCCACCACGGCCGAGTTCATCCGGTACGCCGACCAGGTCTCCGGCAAGTCGTTGGACTCCTTCCTGCAGACATGGCTCGACAAGCCTGGCAAACCGCCGTACCCGAAGCCGATCGGTTGACCGTCGCCGCACGGCGACCGAAACGATCCGGATCATGCATCGCCGGCCGGTTCGAGACGCACGGGCGAGTCGGTGGTGTCCGAACGTCGTCAGCGCGTAGTGAGTGCGTGCGCCGCCGACCGCGTACGCTGACCCGGGTGCACGGTCCGAGCTGCGCGGGTGCGCGATGATGCTGCATCCGACGTATCCCATTTCCACCGAGCGGTTGGCATTACGCCCGTTCACCCACGCCGATCTCGATGATGTGCACGCTTATCACTCGCTCGACGACGTGGTGCGCTATCTCTACTGGGTGCCGCACGATCGGGCCGGGTCGAGCGAAGCGCTGGCCCAGAAGATCGGTCAGACGACGCTTGCCAACGAAGGCGACCGACTTACGATCGCGGTCGAGTGGCCGGAGGCCGCCCGGGTCATCGGCGAGGTCAACCTCATGTGGCGCAGCCGGGAGCATCGCCAGGGCGAGATCGGTTACGTGTTCAACCCCGAATTCCATGGCCGTGGTTTCGCCACCGAAGCGGCCCGGGAGATGCTGCGGCTCGGCTTCGACGTGCTCGGCCTCCATCGCATGTTCGGCCGGTGCGACGCCCGCAACGAACCATCGGCGCGCGTTATGGAGCGACTCGGCATGCGACGCGAGGCGCACTTCGTGCATGACGAGATGTTCAAAGGGGAATGGGGAGACACGTACGTCTATGCCATGCTCGCCGCCGAGTGGCCCGACCATCGGTAACCAGCGTTGATCCTTGGGCCGGTCGAGGACGACGTTCGGTCCCTCCGATTGGGCACGATGGGCGGTTCAGGTGGGTCGGCGGCCGGCGTACCGTCAAGACATCTCAAGTCCCGGGAGGTAGGTCAGGTGCGCAAAATACCTGTGGTCGCGCTGATGGTCGCGCTCATTTACGTGACGACGTGGGTGCTCGCGGCGAGTGTTCATCCGCGGACAGCCATCGCGCATCCCGCCTCAGTCGTCCATGTCGGAGTGTCCGCCAACCCGTACGAGATCGGTGGCTGACGGATCGGATCGCGACAAACGGGCAACGGCCGGTGGCAGCACCACCGGCCGTTTGCGTGTCCGGTTACGTTCGACCGAGCCAGTACCGGGGATGGCGGGGGCACGAGCGTCCGACCGCCTCGGCTAACGTCACCGTGTGTCGTACGTGCGCCGGACCGCCCGCGTCCTGCTCGTCGACGGCTCGGATCGGTTGCTGCTCATGCGTTTCCGGTTCCGGCCGGGTGCGATGCCCCGGCCGTACGGGTGGCTGACGCCGGGCGGTGGCGTGCAGGACGGAGAGGCCCTGGCCATCACGGCCGCCCGGGAACTCGGTGAGGAGGTAGGCCTCGACGTGTCGGCCGCCGACCTCGGCGAGCCTGTCGCATACACCGGCGGATACGCCGATCTCGGCTGGGCGGCCGGCGAGTTCCGGGACGACTTCTTCTACCTGCGGGTTCACCGGCACGACGTCGATACGAGCCGCATGGAGGATCTGGAGATGTCCGTACACGCGGGGGAGCGGTGGTGGTCGGTCGACGAGCTCGCCGCGACCGATGAGATCGTCTACCCGTACGACCTGGTGCCTTTGCTCACTGAGTTGCTGTCCGGACGGCGTCCGGCCGAACCGGTCGCGCTGCCCTGGCACCACGCGCCGGACCCGACGCCGCCGTGACATGGTGAGTCGCCCGGCGCCCGGCGGTGGTTGCGGCGGCTCGGCCGAACCCCACATCGCCGGACACCGCGGGCGATAGCATCACGATGGAGGCGCTCGGGTGATCTTCCGGGCGGCCATGACACGGCCAAGCCGTGAGGCAACCAAGCCGTGAGACAACCAAGCCGTGAGACACAGCCAGCGGGAGGCCCGGGCACGTGGCGAAGCCGATCGAACCGCAGCCGGTCCTGACGCCGCTCACCGAGGCGGCGATCTTTCTTGTGGTGACCGTGCGGGACGGCGCCGAGGCCGACGTACGGGATCTGCTCGCCGACGTGTCCGGCCTCGTACGGTCGGTCGGCTTCCGGGACCCGGACGGGGAGCTGCGCTGCGTCGTCGGGATCGGTTCGCTGATGTGGGACCGGCTGTTCGGCGGACCGCGGCCGGCCGAGCTGCACCCGTTCCGGGAGATCGTTGGAGCCCGGCACACGGCCGTCGCCACGCCGGGCGACCTTCTCTTCCACATCCGCGCCCGCCGGATGGATCTGTGTTTCGAGCTTGCCGGGCAGCTGATGAACCGTCTGGCCAGCCGAGCGGATGTCGTCGACGAGACCCACGGCTTCAAGTACTTCGACGAGCGCGACCTGCTCGGTTTCGTCGACGGCACCGAGAACCCGACCGGCGCGGCGGCCTACGAGGCGGCGACCGTCGGCGAGGAGGACCCGGACTTCGTCGGTGGCAGCTACGTGATCGTGCAGAAGTACATGCACGACCTGTCGACGTGGAACGCCATCTCGGTCGAGGAGCAGGAGCGGGTCATCGGACGGACGAAGCTGGCCGACATCGAGATGCCCGACGACGTCAAACCGAGCAACTCGCACGTCGCCCTGAACACGATCGTCGACGACGACGGCGAGGAGCGCCAGATCGTCCGGGACAACATGCCGTTCGGCGCCGTCGGAAAGGGCGAGTTCGGCACGTACTTCATCGGATATGCCGCGACGCCGAGCGTGACCGAGCAGATGCTCCACAACATGTTCATTGGTAAGCCGGCCGGCAACTACGACCGCATCCTCGACTTCTCGACCGCGATCACCGGAAACCTCTTCTTCGTGCCGTCGGCGGACATGCTCGACGATCCGCCCGACGCGCCGTCCGCGGTTGGCAGCACGGTCGCCGGGACGGAGGTGCCGGCCGACGGTCAACCGCCCGGACCGGCCGCCGATGACGACCCGACCGATGCTCGACCCGTCATCGACTACTCGTTGAAGATCG
>DASQPR010000595.1:0-2622 GCA_035643815.1 Micromonosporaceae bacterium
TCGTCGCCACCGCGCTGCCCGCTCTGCAACATGACCTGCACACGCAGATCAACTGGGCCTCGTGGACCATCACCGTATACGCGCTCGGTCGAGTTCTCGTGCTCCCGCTGGCCGGCCGATTGAGTGACCAGTACGGCCGCCGGCCCGTTTTTCTTCTCGCCATCGTGGTGTTCACCGTTGCGTCGCTGTGCTGCGGGCTGGTGGACAACATCAACCTGCTGATCGTGCTGCGCGCCGTGCAGGCAATCGGCGGTGCGACGTTCATGCCGTCGGCGACGGGGATGGTCGCCGACTCCTTCGGCGCCGCCCGCGACCGAGCGGTCAGCCTGTTTACCAGCTTCAATCCGATCGGCGGCATTATCGGACCGGTGCTCGGCGGCGTCTTCGTCACGTACTGGTCGTGGCGCGGGATCTTTCTCGTCAACGTGCCGATCGGGATCGTGCTCGTCGGCTTCGCGATCAAGTACATCCCGCGCAACGACAGCTCGTCGGCCCGGGCCAAGTTGGACGTGACGGGGATGGTCACGCTCGGCACGGCCATCCTCGCGAGCATGCTCGGCATCTCGTACCTCGGTGGTCGCGATGCGAGCGTCATCAGCCCGCGGCTGCTGGTGCCGATCGCCGTGGCGATCGTGGCGTTTACCGCGTTCGCGTGGAACACCCGGCGCAGCGCGACGCCGTTCATCCCGCCGAAGCTGTTGCACGGCAGCGGTTTCGCGGTCATGAACGTCATCAACTTCCTGTACGGCTCGGCCGCGTTCGGCTTCGCCGCGCTCGTCCCGCTCTACGCGACGCAACGGTTCGGCATCCGTACGCTGGAGTCGGGCACGCTGCTGAGCGCGCGGGCGATCGGCATTATCGCCGCGTCGACCATCGCCACGATGATGCTGCGCCGCACCGGCTACCGCTGGCCGATGGCGGTCGGGTTCATCGTCACCGCTGGCGGCCTCCTTGCGATGGCCGCGAGCCCCGTCGGGGTGTCGCCGTACGCCTGGCTCGCATGTGCCGCCGCCTTGACCGGCCTCGGCATGGGCGTCGCCTCACCGGCGACCAACAATGCGTCGTTGCAGCTCGCGCCGGAGCATGTGGCCGCGATCGCCGGCCTGCGCGGCATGTTCCGGCAGGCCGGCTCGATTACCGCCGTTTCGGTGACCACGGCGATCCTGGCCCGCAGTGCCGATCCGGGTCTCACCCAGGGCCACATTTTCGCCGTCTTCGCCGTGGTGATGCTGTGCACGCTGCCGTTCATGCGCCTGGTCCCGGAGCATCGCGGCGGCTGGTAGCCCGGAGTGTCGTAGCGGTGCGGCACGCTGCTCGGGTGCCACTACAGAATCGAGTCCTGCCGACCGGCGAGATCGTCGCGAATCCGGCCCGTGGTGGCCTGATGGGCAATCGCGGCTGCCTGCACGGGCAGGGTCGCACGCTCGGCGTTACTCGCTGGCGGTCGACCCTTTGGATCTGCTGCACGCTGACCTGGCGCGACTGGCGGCGCGACGTGATGCCGCCCGGTCGGTGGACCGCGCTGTTCTTCTTGGACGAGGCGACGTCGCTGGCGGCCGGACATCGTCCGTGCGCCTACTGCCGCCGCGCCGACTATCTCGACTACGCCCGGGCCTGGTGGCGAGCCGAGGGTGGCTCGCGTCGGCCGTGGGCCGCGGAGATGGACAATCGACTCCACCATGAGCGGGTGCGTCGCACGCGCGAGCAGATCACCCGCCGCGTGCGCTTCGGCGATCTGCCGGCGGGCGCGATGATCGCGCGTGGCGGCGGGTCGGCGCTCGTCGTTCCCGGCGCGGTCCGCACCTGGTCTTTCGACGGGTACGGAGAAGCGGACGCGCTCGCCGCCGACGAGGTCGTCGACGTGCGTACGCCACCCGCGACGCTCGGCGCCCTGGCCGAAGGCTACCGGCCGTGGGTGCACCCGTCGGCCGTCGACCGTTCCGGCGCGGTGGGCCTCGTCCGCTGGTGACCGCGATGACGGAGCCGCCCGGCTTCCGTACAACGGAATGGTTTATATCGTGCGATCGGCGGCGCGCATCGCGTGCCACCGCTCGACGATCTGCGGCATCTCCGCCAGCATGAAGGCGAAGAACGACTTCGTTTCGCTGAGTCGTTCGCCGGCCGGCGTGTCCGGACCGACGGCGACGATACCGTCGGTCAGCGTGGCGATGAACTGGTTCAGGAGCCGATCGCGACTGGCCGACACGCGATACCAGACGTCGTTGTTGACGCGATAGATGTCGAATCGGGTGCCCGGGTCCCGCTCTCGACTGGCCAAGGTGACCTGCTCCAGGTAGCGGATCGCCCCGCTGATGGCGGCCGGGCTTGCCTGAAGCGCCGCCGCGAGCTCCGCGGCCGTCTGCCGCCCGGCGTCCGCGGCGAGCAGTGACGCGAAGACTCGGGCGGCCATGCGCGGCATGCCGCCATCGACGAGCGCCGACGCGAAGCGCTCGATGAACGTCCGCGCCGCGACGTCGTCGCGCGGTGTCTCGTTCGTCACGACGATGAGTATACGACATTCTGAAGTTTCACAAACTTATGAACCCGGCGTACCCTGACCGGCATGACGACTTCCAGCCCAGAAAACGGCGCCGGCCGCCCAGCAGATCGCGCCGGCTCGGC
>DASQPR010000596.1:0-2849 GCA_035643815.1 Micromonosporaceae bacterium
TCGAAACACTGCCCGAACGGATCGCGGCCGATCCGGTGGGCCTGCTCGCCGACCTTGAGGCGGTAGCCCGTGATCGTGGTCACGGCGTCATCGTCGACGCGTGGGGCGACGAGTTGGCGTTGTTCCGGTGACAACGACCGACGTCACCGTACGGCGCATCGACTTCGGATATGTCATCGTTCCGGGCGCACCGGACACCGGCGAAGCGCCACATGCGCTGCCGTGCCTGGGATACCTCCTCATTCATCCCGACGGGATGCTGTTGTTCGACACGGGGATCGGCATGAGCGCGGCGGTCGATGCCCGCTACCGGCCGCACCGCCGGGGGCTGGCCGATGCGCTCGCCGCCGCCGGTGCGGCAGTCGATGACATCACGCACGTCGCGAACTGCCACCTGCACTACGACCACTGCGGCGGCAACACCGCGTTCACCGGCCGCCCGATCTTCACCCAGCGAACCGAACTCACGGCCGCCCGCGGGACGCCCGGCTACACGATCCCCGAGCTCGTTGACCCGGGCGCCGTCACGTACGAGGAGATCGATGGCGACGTCGAGGTGCTGCCGGGAGTCCTCATCGTGCCGACGCCCGGGCACACCAACGGTCACCAGTCGCTCGTCGTCCGGCGCACCGACGGCACGATCATCGTCGCCGGGCAGAGCCACGACACCGCGATGTCCTACGGCGCCGATGTGCTGAACTCGTACGACCACCGGCACGATTCGTCCTCGACGCTGCCGGTCCCACCGGCGTGGATCGACCGACTGAAGGCGATGGATCCGCGCCGGGTCGTGTTCGCCCACGACAACGCCGTGTGGGAGCCTTCCGGCAGCGCATGGCCGAGCTGACGGCGCTCGATCGCTCACAGCGAACATCCAGCTCGTGATCAGGGATTCGGCAGGATCGGTTTGCTAGCTTGGGGCGATGGAAGAGCTGCGAGCCCGCCGCGTGGTGGACCGTCTCCGTGAACGCGGTGTCCCCGCCCATTTGCACATCGCACCGGCGTCGCGGTTCGGCGTGCGGGTGAGTCTGCCCGACGGACGCGAGGCCGTGTGGGACGCCGACGGCGCGAAGGCGCTCGACGCCCAGATCATGGCGGACGGCATGCTGGTCGGCCTGGTCGAGGACATCGACGGCTCGGAGAACTTCACCGAGGATCAGGTCGTCGACGCGATCGCACGCGCGGACTACGACCAGCCGGTCGGTCGGCTGCGCCGCGAAGCGCCACCCCCGGAGCCGGCACTTCCGGTCGAGGGCGGCTTCTTCCGTCGCATGTTTGACGGGTTCCGCTACCGCTGATCGGCTGCGACTCGGCCGCGACTCGGACGCGACTGGGCCGGGGACGTCGTTACCGGATTAACGGGCGACTGCCTGCTTGATGAGGCTGCGGCCGAAGTCCCAGATCAGACCGCCGCCACTGTGCGCCTCGTCCATGACGTCCACGAACGCGTCGACGAACCGGTCGACCTCGCGCTCCCCGATGATCAACGGCGGAATGAGCTTGATCACCTCGGTGTGGTCGCCGGAGACCTGGGTCAGGATGCGGTGCTTGTGGAACAGGCCGTGCACGACGGTCTGCGCGAAGAGACCCTTTCGCGCCGACTGCAGTGCCGTCCACGCTGGACGGAGCTTCCATGACGATGGCCGGCCGAACTCGAGGCCGATCATCAGGCCGCGGCCGCGTACGTCGATGAGCATCTCGTACTTGTCGACCAGCGCGGCGAGGCGCGACTGCAACAGGTCGCCGATCCGCTGGGCGTTGCCGACGATGTTGTCGGTCTCGAACACGTGCAACGTGGCGAGGCCGGCCGCCATCGCCTGAGCGTTCGAGCCGAACGTCGAGTCATGCACCAGAACCCGGTCGATCGTCGAGAAGACCTTCGCGAACACGTCGTCCTTGGCCATCGTCGCACCGACCGGCACGTAGCCACCGGACAGCGCCTTCGCGACCGCGACAATGTCCGGCTCGACGCCGTCGTGCTCGTACGCGAAGAAGTCGCCGGTGCGGCCCATGCCGCACTGCACCTCATCGACGATCAGCAGCGCCTTGTGCTGGCGGAGCAGGTCGTGCGCGGCCTTGAGGAAACCGGGCGGTGCGACGGCGACGCCCTTGCCCTGGATCGGCTCGACCAGGAAGCCCGCTACATCGCCCTGACGCAGCTCGTGCTCCAACGCGTCGAGGTCACCGAACGGGATCGGCGTGTCGGGCAGCAGCGTGCCGAAGCCCTTCCGGAACTCCTCGGCTCCGTTAACCGACAGTGCGCCGGTGGTCAGGCCGTGGAACGCGTACGTGCAGTAGACGATCCGGCTGCGACCGGTAGCGAACCGGGCGAACTTGAGCGCGGTCTCGATTGCCTCGGCGCCGCTGTTGCCGAAGTAGACCCGGTCGAGGTGCGGCGCCTTGGCCAGCAGGCGCTCAGCGAGGATGCCGGCCAGCGGCGGCGCGTCGAACTGGGTGAGGTCGGCCAGATGGGCGTCGATCACGTCATGCATCGCCTGCTGGACGACCGGATGGTGTCGGCCAAGGGCGAAGACGCCGAAGCCGGCCAGCATGTCGAGGTAGTCGGTGCCCTCGTCGTCGTAAAGGTAGGCGCCCTGGGCGCGCGTGTAGATCTTGTCGAAACCGATCGCGTGCAGCATCTTCGACAGTTGTGGGTTCACGTAGCGCGCCTGGAGTTCGTACCGCTCCGCGCCGCGCGCCGCCAGCAATCCGCCGAGGTCGAATGACTCACCCGTAACCACGGGAAGAGCCTACGCAATCGGGCTCGGTCCCGGCTAACCCGTCTCACGTCCGAGGGCGCGAGCACCGCCGCAGGACTCGCCCCTCGCGTCGCAGAGGTTGCAGACCAA
>DASQPR010000597.1:0-11702 GCA_035643815.1 Micromonosporaceae bacterium
GGAGATCCGCCCGGCCGACACGTGTCCGCGATCGATGACGACTTCGCGGATCGTACGTCCGGACGCGAGCGCTTGTTTCGCGACCGCCGCCGCCTCCTCGTAGCCGAGGTAGCGGTTCAACGGTGTCACGATCGACGGCGATGCCTCCGCGTAGTAGCGCGTGACCTCTTCGTCGGCCTCAAGTCCAGCGATGCAGAGATCGGCGAAAACCCGGGCGACGTTGGCAATGAGCCGGATGGACTCCAGCAGATTGCGCGCCATCACCGGCATCATCACGTTGAGCTCGAAGTCGCCCTGCGAGCCGGCAAATGCGACCGCGGCATCGTTGCCGTAGACCTGCGCGCAGACCTGGCGTACGGCTTCACAGACAACCGGGTTCACCTTGCCGGGCATGATCGACGAGCCCGGCTGCAGGTCGGGGATGCGCAGCTCGCGAAGGCCGGCCCGCGGACCGGAACCCATCCATCGGATGTCGCTCGCGATCTTGTAAAGGCCGGCCGCAATCACGCGCAGTTGTCCGGACGCTTCGACCAGCGCGTCGCGCGCACCTTGCGCTTCGAAGTGGTTGCGCGCCTCGGTCAACGGCAGGCCGGTACGGGCGGCCAGGCTCCCGATCACCGCGGCGGCGAAACCGGGCGGAGTGTTCATGCCGGTGCCGACCGCCGTACCGCCGAGTGGCAGCTCCGCCACCCGGGGCAGCACCGCGGCGACGCGCTCGATGCCGTAGCGGATCTGCGCCGCATAGCCGGAGAACTCCTGCCCGAGCGTGACCGGCGTGGCGTCCATCAGATGCGTACGGCCGGCCTTCACGACCTCCGACCAGCCGGTCGCCTTCGCGTCCAGCGTGGAGGCGAGATGGCTGAGCGCCGGTACGAGATCCTGCGCCAGCGCGGCCGTCGCCGCCAGGTGGATCGAGGTTGGGAACACGTCGTTGGAGGACTGCGACGCGTTCACCACATCGTTCGGATGAACCGGCTCACCGAGTTCGCGTTCGGCGAGCGACGCGAGCACCTCGTTCATGTTCATGTTTGAGGACGTGCCCGAGCCGGTCTGGAACACGTCGATCGGAAACTGGTCGTCGTACGCACCGGAAACGACCGCCGTCGCGGCGGCGATGATCGCGTCGGCTTGGGCCCGGGTGATGACGCCGAGATCAGCGTTCACGTTCGCGGCGGCCGCTTTGATCTCGGCCAGGGCCGCAATGTGGACGCGTTCCAGCCCGGTACCGGAAATCGGAAAGTTCTCGACGGCCCGCTGGGTCTGCGCTCGCCACAACGCGGTCGCGGGCACCCGCACGTCACCCATCGTGTCGTGCTCGATGCGGTACTCCCCATCGCCGAAACCGCCGACGTTGTAGTTGCCCTCGCGGAAGTCGCCGCCCTCGCGGAAGTCGCCGTTCATCTGTCTATCCTGCCTCGCGTCGGGCGGCCCGGGCGTCGGCGTGCTGGGCCGATCAGCGCCGGGCTCCGGTTCGGGTGCGCTGCGGTGTCGTCCCATGGCCTAGCGGTGGCCGATCGTCAGCACGGGTTTCGTGACCTCCGCGAAGAAGTCGTTGCCCTTGTCGTCCACCACGATGAAAGCCGGGAAGTCCTCGACCTCGATCTTCCAGATCGCTTCCATGCCAAGCTCGGGGTATTCGAGCACCTCGACGTGCTTGATGCAGTCCTGTGCGAGCCGGGCCGCCGGACCGCCGATCGAACCGAGGTAAAAGCCGCCGAACTTGGCACAGGCATCGGTCACCTGCTTGGAGCGGTTGCCTTTGGCCAGCATGACGAGCGACCCGCCGGCCTCCTGGAATCGCTGGACATACGCGTCCATGCGGCCGGCCGTGGTCGGACCGAACGATCCGGACGCGTACCCCTCGGGCGCCTTGGCCGGGCCGGCGTAGTAGACGGCGTGATCCCGTAGGTATTCCGGCATCGCCTCGCCAGCGTCGAGCCGCTCGGCGATCTTGGCGTGCGCAATGTCCCGGGCCACGACGAGCGGGCCGGACAGCGAGAGCCGGGTCTTCACCGGATACTTCGACAGCTCGACCCGGATGTCGGCCATCGGCCGGTTGAGATCGACGCGGACGACCTCATCGGCCGAACCCAGCGCGTCGGCGGTGACCTCGGGCAGGAATCGCGCCGGGTCCCGCTCGAGCCGCTCGAGGAACACGCCCTCCGGCGTGATCTTGGCAAGGGCCTGCCGGTCGGCCGAGCATGACACCGCGATTGCGACCGGACAGGACGCGCCGTGCCGGGGCAGCCGGACCACCCGTACGTCGTGGCAGAAGTACCGCCCGCCGAATTGCGCGCCGATGCCGAACTGGCGCGTCAGCTCAAGGACCTCGGCCTCCAGCTCGACGTCCCGGAATCCGTGTGCGGTCATGTCGCCGGTGGTCGGCAACGCGTCCAGATACTTCGCCGACGCATACTTCGCGGTCTTCAGCGCAAACTCGGCCGACGTACCGCCGATGACAATCGCCAAGTGGTACGGCGGACAGGCAGCCGTACCGATCAATCGCAGTTTCTCTTCCAAGAACTGCATCATCCGCGTCGGGTTCAGCAGCGCCTTGGTCTCCTGGTAGAGATAGCTCTTGTTGGCCGAGCCGCCGCCCTTGGCCATGAACAGGAATTTGTACGCGTCCGGGTGCCCGTCCGGATCGTCGGCGTAGATCTCGACCTGCGCCGGAAGGTTCGAGCCGGTGTTGCGTTCCTCCCACATCGTGATCGGCGCGAGTTGGGAGTAGCGGAGGTTCAGCCTCGTGTACGCGTCGAACACGCCCTGCGCGATGGCCGACTCGTCCGAACCGTCGGTCAGCACGTGACGACCGCGCTTGCCCATGACGATCGCCGTACCGGTGTCTTGGCACATCGGCAGTACGCCACCGGCCGCAATGTTCGCGTTGCGCAACAGGTCGAGCGCGACGAACCGATCGTTCGGTGAGGCAGCCGGGTCGTCGATGATGTTCCGCAGCTGCCGCAGATGGGCCGGTCGCAGAAAGTGGGCGATGTCGTGCATCGCCTCGGCGGTCAGCGCCGTCAGCACCGCCGGCTCAACGGTCAAGAAGCGCCGGCCGCCCGGCCCGTCGACGACATCGACCCCGTCCGTTGTGAGAAGCCGATACTCGGTCGTGTCCGGGCCGGTCGGCAGCAACGGCGCGTACGCAAAGTCGGGCATGGTTCGCAGCGTATCCACGCCGACCTCGACCGCCACAGCGGCCCTGGTCGATCATGGCACGCGCCGCATCCGGCGTCGCTGGCGGAATGGCCGGCCGGGTCACGGATGGACCGCGGCCGCCGTCCCGACCAGTATCGGCCCGAATGAGCGCCCGATGTTCACGATCAACGCATGCTGGCCGACGCCGAGGATGGTTGCGCCGCTCTCGATGTTGACCAGGACCGCTCCGGTCCGCGGTGTCGTCACGACCAGCCGACTATTGCCGGGATCGACGATCATCACACCGTCGGGCCCGATGCCGACAAGCGCAGCGGCCGCCGCCGCTCGTGACCATAGCGACGCGCCGGAGTTCGCGCTCACCGCCGTGAGCGTCTTGCCGTCGGCCGAGCGGACCACGGCCACGTCTCCGTCGGTCGCGACAATGTGGGCATTCGGCGGAGCCCGATACAGGACCTGTCCCGTACCCACGCTCAACAGGACGTCGCGGCCGTTCGGATCGGTCGCGAGAAAGACCCCGCCGGCGCCCTTGGGGTCGTTGCGCTGGTCGCAGCCGAGCCCGGTCGAAGTGTGGGCGTTGTAGCCGGATCGGCTCCAGAGCGTGTTGTTCGTGGCTGGGTCGCGTGCGGACAGCGTGTAGGTGCACCCGTCGCCGTGGACGGTCGACGTCGCGACCAGCACGTCATGGCCGGCGACGACGACGCGCTGGGTCGGCTTCGAGGGGTAGACATGCAGCTCGTGGCCGTGCGCGGTGGACACGACATGGATATCGCCGTCGAGGTTCAAGCCGATCAGCGACGGTACGTCGACCGGAACGGCCCCTAGCGGCTTCGTGTAGTCGTCGGTGATCGGCTGCAGCGTGGCGAGCGGCTTACCGAGTCCATGGGTGGCGGAGCCGGCCGCCGACATCGGCAGCGACCACAGGTGATTGCCGGTGGTGGGCTCCTCCGCGTACAGCGTGCAGTCGAAGTCGTGGGCGCAGTGCAGGACGAGGATCACGTCCCGGTACGGCCACACGGCGTCGCGGCTGCCGTCCGACCACATGCGGACGCCACTCGACGCGTCGTACACGTCGAACCCACCGCCGACCGGCCGACCGACGAGGACGACCGGTCGGGTGCCGCCACCGACCGCGGCCCACGAGTCCGTGTACGTCCACAGCAACTTTCCGTCGCCCGGATTGCGCGCCTCAACCGAGCCCTCGGCCGTCACCACGATCGCGTTAGAAAGGACGGTCGCCGTGTCCGGCTCGTCCCCGGACCGTACGACCCACGGAGGTGCCGGCTTCGAAAGTGTCGTCGACGTCGCCCCGGCCAGCCAGGACTGGACTCTCGGTAGCGGGTTCCAGCCGGTCAGGATGCTGTACGTGACGACGAGCGCGATGATGCCGATCAGCCCGAGCAACGCCTCGATGCGTCCGACCAGCCGCCCCTGCGCCATGCGCCGACCGTAGTCGGGCTGGGGGTTTGTCCCAAGCGTGCCCGATCTGCCCGTGTCGATCCATTTCGTCGCCCTGTCCGTGACGCCGTCGCGCGGTGTCGCGCTTGAGATCTTGGGGTTACCCACTGAATTTCGGCGCCAATTAGGTGGATAGCCCCAAGATCTCCTGAGCGACATGACTGTCCACAAGCACCCGCGCAATCCACCGAAAGCAAGATCGGCCGTCGCGCTGGTCCGGTACGACAACGAGACTGCCGACGTGTCTCGACCTCCGACCCAACCATCTGCGCTACGTGGCACTGTGTTCCGTGGGAGCGAAGCGGTCGCCGACGGTGTCCTGACTCCACGACAGCTCGATGGGAAGTCGTGGCGGCGGCTCTACCGAGACGTGTACGCGGATGCCACTGTGCCGCACACCCACCAGCTCGTTGTGCGGGGTGCCCTGCTCGTAATCCCAGACGGCGCCGTGATCTCCGGGCGCTCGGCCGCATACCTCTGGGGCGCGGCAATGTCTGAACCATCGGGACCCGTCGCGATCTGGTCGCCGCGCCGGTTCGGTCCGGTCCGTGGACTGACCATCCGGGTGTCGCCGGTGCCGGCGAGGTGCGTGACCGCGCATCGCGGCATTCCCCTCTGCACACCTGAGCACGCCGCATGGGAGATGGCCTGGACACTCCCGCTCTACGAGGCGGTCGAATGGATCGACGCGCTTGCCCGCCGGAGGCATCTGTCTCGGGCCCGACTGGTCGAGCATTGTGCAGCCCACCCGAGCGCCCGTGCTCGCCGCCGGGCATTGACGCGATTGAGTCTCGCGGACGCTAGGTCGGAGTCACCGCCGGAGTCGACCGTCCGAGTGGCGTTGGCGATCGCGGGCATCGAGCCGCCTGTACCTCAGTACTCGGTCATGCGCCACGGCTACTTCATCGCACGGGTTGACCTCGCCTGGCCGGCACTTCGGTTTGCGGTCGAGTACGACGGCCAATGGCACGCCGATCGCGATCAGTTGGCGCGCGACCGCCGGCGGCTTCGCGAACTGACCGCCGCGGGTTGGCAGGTCTACCACGTCACGCGCGACGACCTTCGCGACCTGGACCGGCTCGTTCGGGGCATCGCGGCGGCGATCACGGCCCGACGTGGCGAGCTGTCGCGGTGACGGCGGAAGTCAGGTGGCGGTGACAGCGGAGGCGACCAGGGGCATCACCCGATAGGGGATCTGCTCGGCGAGCGCGATGATCGTCGACGAGCGGACGATCTCGTCGTACGACACGATCAAGTCGATGACCCGTTGCAGGTCGGCATTCGATCGCGCCACGATGCGGCACAACAAGTCTCCCGTACCCGTGATGGTGTGCACCTCGAGCACCTCGGGGATGGCCGCCAGATGAGCGGTGACCGGGTCGTGGCCGCGGCTCTGGCGGATCTCGAGCGTGACGAAGGCCATCACGCCGAAGCCCAGCGCGGCGGGGGAGATCTCCGGACCATAGCCGCGGATCACTCCGCGGGCGGCGAGCTTGTCGAGCCGAGCCTGGGCGGTGCCGCGAGCGACATGAAGGCGCCGCGCGCACTCGACGACGCCGATGCGCGGTTCGGCCGCCAGCAGCGTCAGCAGCCGTGCGTCAAGATCGTCAATGGTCGGTACGCGCCCGTCGGATTGCATACATCAGCTTAACGGGAGGCTGGACATAGTGACCAGCAAAGCACACATATCGCCGGTCAGATCGCACAGGTTGACCACCGTAGAGCCGCCGAATTGACCAGCCGCGGGCAGGCCATGACGCTGGATGGACACCCATCACGAATGGAGCCGAGCAATGACGCAGGCCATGGACCGCACGACGGACAATGACCCGGACACCCTCGATGCGTCGGTAGACCTTGATGCACTGATCGGCGCTGTCGCACACGACATTGCGGAAGACCCGTTCCCGGTCAAGGGCCTCGACTACGTACGTTTCTACGTCGGTAACGCCAAGCAGGCCGCGCACTTCTATTCCAGCGGCTTCGGCATGACCGCGGTCGCCTACCGCGGCCCTGAACAGGGCTACCGAGACCACGCTGAATACGTCCTCACCAGCGGTTCGGCCCGTTTCGTCTTCGCCGGTCCGGTGCACGCGGACGCGCCGGCCGCCATCCATCACGCCAAGCATGGCGACGGCATCACCGACATCGCACTCGAGGTGCCGGATGTGGACAAGGCGTACGCGCACGCGATCAAGCAGGGCGCGACCGGGATCGAAGAGCCGCATGACGAAACGGACGAGCACGGCACCGTACGGGTCGCGGCCATCGCGACGTACGGCGAGACACGCCACAGCCTCATCGACCGCTCAAAGTACAGCGGCCCGTTCCGGCCCGGCTTCGTCGCGCGCAACCCGATCGTGGATCGCACCGCCGCCATCGAGGCCGGCATTCAACCCAAGCGCTTCTTCCAGGCGATCGACCACGTCGTCGGCAACGTCGAGCTGGGCAAGATGGACGAGTGGGTCGAGTTCTACAAGCGCGTCATGGGCTTCACGAATATGGCTGAATTCGTCGGCGACGACATCGCCACCGACTACTCAGCCCTCATGAGCAAGGTCGTCGCTAGCGGTACGCGCAAGGTCAAGTTCCCGCTCAACGAGCCGGCCGTTTCCCAGCGCAAATCGCAGATCGACGAGTATCTGCAGTTCTACCAAGGCCCAGGCGCGCAGCACATTGCGATCGCCACGAACGACATCATCCGCAGTGTCGACGTGATGCGCGCCGCCGGCATCGAGTTCCTGGACACTCCGGACAGCTACTACGAGGATGCCGAACTGCGCCAACGCATCGGCACCGTACGCGTGCCGATCGACGAGCTGCAGTCGCGCAAGATCTTGGTAGACCGCGACGAGGACGGTTACCTGCTGCAGATCTTCACCAAGCCGGTACAGGACCGACCAACAGTCTTCTTCGAATTGATCGAGCGCCACGGCTCGCTCGGCTTCGGCAAAGGCAACTTCAAGGCGTTGTTCGAGGCGATCGAGCGAGAGCAGGAAAGGCGCGGCAACCTCTGAGCTCGGCCTGCCGCCGGCAGAGCGTGACACCGGAATCGATACCCGGCCGGACTACTGTGTTGAGGACCGTGTCAGCAGGTGACGCGGGCCGTCGGCGCCTGCGCGGCATCGGTGGGCAAGACCGCAGCCGGTACGCTTGATCGCGCTGCAACCGACAGCGGCAGCGGAAGGCAACGAGTGAGCGAAATCGCGCCCGGTTGGTACAAGGATCCGGCCGACCAGACGACCCAGCGCTACTGGGACGGCGAGGTCTGGATCGGCGATCCGCTGCCCGCCGACGCCACGCCGCCGGAGGGTCCGCCCGCCGGCGCCGCCTCCGTGCCCGTACGCGAACCAGAGAGGCCCCGCATCGACGCCGCGTCGGCGCCGACCGGACCAAGAGCGGGTACGCCATCGGCCGCGCCCACCGAGGCGACGGATCGACCGGGACAGTCGACCACCGGATGGTCTCCGCCCCCGGACCGCTCGCCGGGCCGGACGCCGCCGGCCGGATGGCCGACGCCGCCGGAATCGGGTCAGCCGGCATCGCCGCCCGGTTGGGTTCCGCCGGGCCAAGGCCAGCCGGGAGCCGGTCAGCCGAACGGTGATCAACCGCATGCGGGCCAGCCAGATGGCAACCAACCCGATGGCCAGCCAGGTGCCTGGCAACCGGGCAGCCATCCGTCCGGTTGGCCCCCCACCCCACCGCCAACCACGCCACCGTCCGTGCCGCCGGGCTGGCCGCCGGTTGGTTCGCCGCACCCCGGCTCGCCGCCGCCGCACCAGGGACCGATTCCGCCGCACCACGGTTCGCCGCCGCAGGGGTGGCCGCCGGCGGGCTCGCCGCCACCGAACTGGCCGCAGCAGGGGTGGCCGCCGGGCGTACGGCTGCCGCCCGGCGTACAGCTCCCGCCGAACGGTCAGGTCGAGAACCCGCCGCCCGGGTGGCCGGCCGGCACGGGCTACCCGTACGTCGTGGTGGTCCCCCGCCCGCACGGCATGGCTCTGGCCTCGCTCGGACGCCGGTTCGCCGCGCGTGTCATCGACATCGTCGCGGTTGCCCTGGCGTCCGCAATCCTCACCGGATACCTGGTTTATCAGTGGTGGCAGGAGACATCGGGTTACTGGCAGCAGACGTGGCAGATCATGAGCGCCGCGTTCAAGGGCGCATCGGTGCCGGATGTCAGGCCGACGATGACCAGCCGAGGCGGCTGGCTATCGGTGGCGATCCTATTGCTGATCATGGTCATCTGGCTCGTCTACGAGGTGCCCAACATCGCGTCGAGCGGCCAGACGCCGGGCAAGCGGCTGATGGGCATCCGCGTCGTAGGCCTCGAGGCGACGACTCCGATCGGCGTACGCCGTGCGATCCGTCGGTGGATGCCGCTTGCCCTGCCGATGCTCGTCTGGACCTGTGGCCCGCTCGGCTTCCTGTTCGGCGGCGTCCTTCAACTCATCAACTGCCTGTCACCCACGATCAACCGCCCGTTGCGCCTTGCGCTGCACGACCGGCGTGCGTTCACCGTGGTCGTCCAGACCGGGACCGATCACGACCCAGAGCACCCCGAGTCGGCGTCGATGGCGCATTCCACAACCGCCGGCCGGCCCGACGGCGACGGACGCAACGACACCCCCAACGGAGGATCACGATGGCCCAGCTGACCCGACCGGACCTGGACCGGCTTCCGGCCTATGTGGCCGGCCGCACCGTGCCCGGCGCGATCAAGCTGGCCAGCAACGAGGTGCCCTACGGTCCGTTGCCCGGCGTCGTGGACGCGATCACGCAGGCCGCGCAGCAGTCGCACCGCTATCCCGACATGGGCGTCGTCGCGCTCCGCGACAAGATCGCCGAGCGATACGGCGTCGCACCCGAGCGCGTCGGCACCGGCTGCGGTTCGGTGGCAATGGCCGAGCACCTGGCCCGCGCGACGTGCGGAGTCGGCGACGAGATCGTGTATTCGTGGCGCTCGTTCGAGGCGTACCCGATCATCGCGGCAACCACCGCGGCGACAAGCGTGCAAGTGCCGAACACCGCGGCGCACGGTCATGACCTCGACGCGATGCTCGCGGCGGTCACCGACCGCACGCGCATGATCCTGGTCTGCAATCCGAACAACCCCACGGGTACGGCGTTGCGCCAGCCGGAACTCGATGCGTTTCTCGATGCCGTGCCGGCGAACGTACTCGTCGTGATGGACGAGGCCTACCGCGAGTTCGTCACCGATCCGAGCGTGCCGGACGCCATGATGGCCTACGCGTATCGTCCGAACGTGGTGGTGCTGCGGACACTTTCGAAGGCCTGGGGCATGGCCGGACTCCGGGTCGGATTCATCGTTGGCTCGCCCGCAGTCGCCACGACGGTCCGCAAGGTGATCACGCCATTCTCGACGTCAAGTGTCGCGCAGGCGGCGGCAATGGCCGCCCTCGACCAGGTGCCGGAGATGGAACGCCGTGCTGGTCTGGTGATCGCGGAGCGCGAACGCGTACTGGCCGCCGTTCGTCAGCTCGTCCCGGGCGCACCGGAGAGCCAGGCGAACTTCGTCTGGCTGCCGCTGGCCGACGGGTCGGCTGCATTCGCTGGGGCCTGCGAAGCGGAGGGCGTGATCGTGCGACCGTTCCAGGGCGACGGCGTACGGGTCACGATCGGCACGCCCGAGGAGAACGACGCGTTCCTCGCGGCGGCCCAGAAGGCGCTCAGCCGCTAGTTGGTGTCCGTGCGCGGAGCCGGCGACCGGCCGGCACGTCGTCGCGTCGCCGGCCGGCGTAAAGCAGGAGCGCCCCGGCCAGGATGAATGCCGCGGCGATTGCGGCCATAAGTCGGATGGGATGCTCGAATCCGGTGAGCGGCAACGTCGGCGCTGCCGATCCGGTGCCGGAGACGCCGGCCGCCGGTGACGACGCCGAGGTGCTGGGCGATGTCGCGGTCGGCGTCGACGTGCCGGTGGGCGACCCGATCGGTGGTGCACCGGCGGATGCCGGTACGGACGCCGACGGCGAAACGGCCGGCGCGGCTGACGTTGCGACCGGGCGGCTCGACGCGGCCGCTGGACGCGTGCTCGAGCCGGTGAGGCCGACCGCGGCCCAGGCCAACAATCCGGCGACGACAAGTCCGGCCGCGACCGTGGCGACGGCGAGCCACCGGGGGCGGCGGTCGTTGGTTCCGGCCGACACCGTCGCCGGACCGCGCTCGGCCGCTCCGGCGACGACAGCAGCGCCGGCACCCGCACCTGCAGCGGACTCGGTTGCGCCGGCACCGGCACCGGCCTTGCTTGCGATGGCAGCGGCCTCGGTTGTATCGCCGACGGCAGCCGCCTCGGTTCCGGTACCGGCCTCGGCTGCGTCGGCGACGACGGCAGCCTCGGTTCCGGCAACAGCCTCGGTTCCGGCAACAGCCTCGGTTCCGGCAGCAGCATCGGTTCTGGCGGGGGTTTCGGTTGTGGCAGCAGCCTCAGTGGGGTCGGCGGTCGCGTCCGATGTATCGACTGCGGCGGCCGCACCCGCGGCGGCATCGCCGGGTTCCGATGATGCCGCCGCGGCCTCGCCGGGCAATTCCTCATCGAGGAACAGCAGCCGCTCGATCTCCGCTACCGCGCTCTCTTCCTCCTCGGTCAGGTCCTCGTCCATCGACGCCGCGAGGATCGCGTCGGCCTCGGCCGAGTCGCGCAGCTGGGCAAACGCCACGATTTCCGCCGCGGCGGCCATGACCGCGTCGGCGGCCGCCTCCCCTGAAGGAGGACCCGGTGGCGAGTCGTCGGTCGCCGGCGACTCGTCGCTTGAGCGTGACTCGTCGCTTGAGCGTGACTCATCGGTGATGGGTGACTCGCCGGGTGCGATCTCTGCGTTGGCGTCGGCCGTCGCGGCGTCGACGTAGTAGTCATCGTTGGCTGCGTCTTCGGTGTCGCGTACGTCGCCGCCGGCATCCGGCACCGGCGCGCCGCCGAACGGCAGAGATCCGGATCGGACACGTTGGATGACGCCCTGGCGGCCGCGGTCCGGCCAATCGCGGCCGTACCCGGCAATGGCGGCCGTCTCGACCAGGTCGAGGAGCGCTGCGGCCGACATCCGCTCGCTGGCGGTCTTCGCCATCCC
>DASQPR010000598.1:0-2441 GCA_035643815.1 Micromonosporaceae bacterium
GAGCCAGGCGGCCCACCCGGTCACCGCCGCGGTCCAGACCGTCGCGACCAGCAGACCCAACGGCAGCCCCGCGATCACGGTGCCCACGAGCGGATGGAGCAACAGGAATGCAACGTCCTTGCCGGTGGCCCGATCGCTGAACACCCAGTCGATCCGCGCCGACATTCGCGGCCACCAGGCGTGCTTGTGGAGGCTGTTGTCCTGCTCGTACCAGCCGTCCGGTCGGCGTACGGGCGGGGCCGGCGCCTCCTTGTACGGCGTGTCGATGGTCACATCGAACCATCGGCCGGCCATCCGTCGGATGACGTTGGTGAACCGTCGCTCCGCCACAACGGCCGGCGGGATCAGGAACACCAGTCCGAGCCCGATGCCGGGAGTGAACGCGACCAGCACCAGGGCGAGCACCACCGTGGTCGCAAGAGCGATGGCGGTAAGGGCGACGCTGCGACCGACTGCGATGGCGACTGATTTCACCGGCCCAGTCTGGCCGATTGGCGCGCGGAGGCGCAGTGCCCGCATCTCCCCGACCGAGGTGGTGCTATCCCCACCCCGACCGCCGCGTTTACGGCAACGGCGGCCGATCGCGGGGCCTTACCCGAGGCCGACAAGGTCGGCAATCTTGCGCAGCTGGTAGTCGAAGTACTCGTCGCGCGCATCGACGACGTTGTTGAGCTGACCGAACAGCTCGAAGCTCACTGCGCCGAAGATATGGATCCAGGCGATCGTGGCGAGCGCGAATACCTCGGGCGGCAGGCTCGGTGCTACCGCGTCACGTGCCGCGGTCATGTCGGCGTTGAGCGCGGGCGCCAACCCGCCGGTGACGGGCTCGCCAGTCGCCGCCGCGCTGGCCGCGGCGTCGAGTCGGCCCGACGCGAGGCCGTCAACGAAGATCCCGAGGAGCACGTCCGGCGTCCGCTGAGCGGCAACAACCGTGTCGGCCGGCGCGGCATAGCCGGGCACCGGACTACCGAAGATCAGCGCGTACTCGGCCGGATTGGCCAGCGCCCAGTGCCGAACTGCCCGCCCGAGGGCAAGCAGTCGGCCACGGAGATCGTCGCGCTCGGTCACGGCGGCGTCGGCATCCTCCACTGCCGCCCCGAGCGCGTTGTAGGAATCGATAATTAGAGCCGTGAGCAGGTCGTCGCGACTCGCGAAGTAGCGGTAGAGCGCGGACGACACCATGCCCATGTCGCGGGCGACCGCTCGCAGCGACAGGTTTGCTCCGTCGGTTGCCAGGTGACGGCGGGCCACCGTCTTGATCTCGGTGACCATCTCGGCGCGTACGCGGGCGCGGATCGATCCAGCAGGCATGTAGAGATTGTTGCACACATTCGAGAGCACTGCTCTTGCGAAGCGCTGCCGCTTGTGCGAGCATTAACCACAACAGAGAGCGGTGCTCTCGAAGAGTGATCAGATGATTGAGGAGAACGACAATGTCGCAGCACGTGATCGTCGGCGCCGGCCCGGTCGGCACCGCCACTGCCCTGCTTCTCGCCGAACGCGGCGAGAAGGTCCGTCTAGTCACCCGCCGCGGCTCCGGGCCTGAGCACCCGTCGATCGACCTGGTGGCCGCCGACGCGACCGACGCTAACCGGCTGAGTGAGCTGGCCGAGGGTGCCGTGGCGCTCTATAACTGCGCAAACCCGCCGTACCACACCTGGCTCACCGATTGGCCGCCGCTCGCCTCGGCCCTGCTCACCGCGGCCGAGCGCAGCGGAGCAACGCTCGTGATCGCCGCGCCGCTCTACGGGTACGGCCCGGTCCACGCCCCGATGACCGCGGACACGCCGCTCGCGGCCACCAATCCGAAGCTCAAGATCCGGGCGGACATGTGGCGGGATGCGCTTGCCGCTCACCGGGCCGGCCGGATCAAGGCGACCGAGGTGCGCGCCAGCGACTACATCGAGGACAACGGCCTGCTGAAGTTCGCCATCGGCAAGCCGATCCTCGCCGGCAAGCGGGCCTACGCCCCCGCACCGTTGAACGTGAAGCACAGCTGGACGTCGATCCTGGATGTCGCCCGTACGCTCGTGACGGTGGCGACCGACGAGCGCGCCTGGGGCCACGCGTGGATGGTGCCGACGAGCGAGCCGCTGACCTTACGTGAACTCGCCGACCGGTTCGCCGCGGTGAACGGTGCCCCGAAGCCGAAGGTGAGCTCGATCCCGTACCCGGTCCTCTGGACGTACGGGCTGTTCGACAAGTTCGTCAAGGAGCTGCGGATCACGCACTACCAGTTCACGGCGCCGTTCGTGATCGACTCCAGCGCGACGACGGCGACGTTCGACATCGAGCCGTCACCACTCGACGATCGGCTGCGCGCGACCGGGACGGCACTGCGCGCCGCCGACGATAAGGCTTGATCGGCCTGTTGATCCACTGTGCTGGACGATAAGTGCTGCTGCAACGACAGCAATCGTCCACCACAGTGGATCATGGCG
>DASQPR010000599.1:0-9250 GCA_035643815.1 Micromonosporaceae bacterium
GTTCCACGCGTTGCCCTGGTTGAACAGGCCGGTCGACTTGTCGAGCCCGGGGTCGGTCAGGAAGGACTGGTAGAGGGCTTTGAGGACCGGATATCCGACGATCAGGATCAGCAGGAGAATGGCCGGCGCGATCAAGTAGAACGCCCGCCGAGCTTGGCCCTTGTTGGCCGGGGTCGGCTTTTTCCCGGAGCGACGCACCCGCTTCGCGACCGCGGCTTCCTCCGCGACCGGCTCGGCCTGAACGGGGTCGACAATGCTCATGGCTGCTCCTGCGCATCCTGGGGGGACAGCATTCGGGGGAAGATGTCGCCGGGGTCGCCCGACCCGCCGGACTCCTCAATGAGTCATCCGGCGGGTCGCGCGACAGCGGTCATGGTTGCGCGAGGTCACCCACCGGCGGTGGCGGATGAAATCGCCGCTTGCATGTTCTTCAGAGCGGTCTGCACATCGACTGTCCCCTGGAGAGCGGCGTAGGCGTTGGTCTCGATGGCCTCGGTAACGCCGGGGTAGTACGGCGTGACCGGCCGCGGGACCGCGGTCTCGATGCTCTTCAGCAGCGTCGGCAGGTACGGGAACTTCTGAACCAGCGCGGCGTCGGAGTAGAGCGACGTCAGAACCGGCGCGAGCGTGCCCTGGGTGAGGTCGTTGCGCTGGATCTTGTCCGACTCGAGGAACTTGAGGAAGTCGAGGTCGGTCGCCTTGTACTTCGAGTACGTGCTGATCGCGACGCTGTGACCACCAAGGCTCGACGCGCCGTGGCCATCCGGTCCGGGCAGCGGAGCAATGCCGAACTTGCCGATGACCTTGGAGCCCGAAGCACCGAGGATTGCGTCCGCGTACGGCCAGTTACGCATGAACATGAGCTGGCCGGCCGAGAACGCGTTCAGGCTCTGCGTCTCCTGGAAGCCGAGCGCCTCCTTGGGGATGTAGCCCTGCTTGAACCCGTTGACCAGGAAGTTGAGACCGGTAGCGGCCTGCGACGAGTTGACCGTGGCCGTCGTGCCGTCGGAGCCGACGATCGCGCCGCCCGCGGCGTTGATCGCTTCGGCCGCGTTGACCGTGAGGCCCTCGTACTTGGCAAACTGACCCGCGTAGCAGCCCGGCTTCGGACCGGTGATCGTGCCCGACGTGGTCTTGCCCTGGCAGTCCGCGATGAGCTGATCCCACGTGGTCGGTGGGGTGGACACGAGGTCCTTGCGGTAGTAGAGCAAACCGCCGTCCGAGGCGTACGGCGCCGCGTACAAACTGTTGCGGTAGGTCGCAGCCTTCACTGTCGCCGGCAGGAGACCGCTCGTGTCGATCGCCCGGCTGCCCTTCAGCGGGACGATCCAGCCCTTGGCCGCGAATTCCGCCGTCCAGATCACGTCAACGGTCACGACGTCGTAGCCCGGGTCCTTGGCCTGGAAGTGCTGCTCCAGGTCGGACAGTTGCTGGTCAGCCTGGTCGGACTGCTGCTTGATCGTGACTTTTTCGTTGGGGTGAGCGGCGTTCCACTGCGCCGCGATGAACGGCATGATGCCGCTGTTGTCTTTTCCGGTAACAAACGTGATCGGACCACGGGCGTTATCGCCGGCGCTGGATCCTCCACTGCTGCCGCTGCTGCCGCCGCCACACGCCACGAGGGACATGGCTGCCACGAACAGGCATGCCGCGGCTGCGGCACCCTTGTATCGCATGGAACCCGCCTTTCAATCCGGTAATCCGGGTAATACGAGTCATCGATTCGATTCGACGCCACATTTCAGGAAAGTTAAAGGCACACGATACGCACGTGTCAATGGTCACAAACGACTGTCACACACTCGTGACCGCCACAACCTGGGTCGATGTGTCCGCGCGGAACGAACGCATGCGTTCGAACTGGCGCGACTGTTGCACTCAATCGACAACTGCCGATGCACGCACGGCCGCGACCGTGCCGCGCTCGCGAAGATGCCCTTTGAATAGAGATTGGCAACGCTTCACCGATTCACCCTCCAATCGGCGAATCAACACGTCGATCGCCACGCGAGCGACCTCGGCCGCCACCGGACCGATGGTCGTCATGGGCGGATTTGTCATCTCGGCCAGCTGCAGTGGCATGTCGATCGACAGCACCGAGAAGTCGTGCGGAATGCGTAGGCCAAAGTCGGTCGCAGCGGCCATGACTCCGGGAATGGCCTGCTCGTTGAATGCGATGACCGCGGTCAACCCCGGATCGCTGCGGACAAGCTGGCCGAACGCCACCCGGCCGGCGGCGTGCGAGCGTTCGCACATCACTGTCGTCAGCACCGTGCCGTACCCGGCCGCGGCTCGAACAAGGCCATCGCGCAAGCGCACCGCGTTGCCGCGTCCGGACCTGGTCGCTTCGGCCAGGTTCACGAAGCCGACCCGGCGGTGACCGAACCGTCCCAGGTAATCAATCGCTAACCGGGCGCACTGGTCGAAATCGGTGTCGGTGTAGTCCGTGTCGCCGGGTGCGTCGGTGCGACCGATCATCGTGAACGGCAGACCCGCATCGGTCAGAATTCTCAAGCGCGGATCGCGCATCTGAACTTCCATCAACAGCGCGCCGTCGATGAGTCCTTGTCGTGCGAGTTGGCTCAGGTTGTCGAGCGTATTGGCGTCACTGGTCCACAGCAGCAGATGGTAACCGCGCCGTTGGGCGTGATCCGACGCTCCGATGACGTATTCGACGGAACTCAGGCCCAATTGCGCGCCCTGCACCGGAAACAACAGAGCGATAATGCGGCTGCGCTTCATCTTCAAACTTCGCGCGACGGCATTGGGCGTATAGCCCAACTCCACCATCGCGTCTTCGATGCGTTCCTTGGTCGACTGCGAAATGGGCCGTACGCCCGTCAAGGCATACGACACGGTGCTCACCGATACGCCGGCTAATCGCGCCACGTCCGCAATGGTCGCCATTGCGTGCCCTCCGGATCGATGCCGATAGTGGCCACGACGACGGTCGCCTGAACCCTGCCGGCGAGAAGCGCGACGCCGACTCGCCCGAGGTCGCGGTTCCTAGAGAGTGCACCCTTCGATGTCCGGCCGGCAATGTCGCGACACGTCATCGCAGGTCAAGGCATATGGATTTCTGCTCCGACTGGCATCTTCTCGCGCCACGTTCGCATCCGCGGACGCACGATCGCGCGCCGAAACGACCAGCGACTGGACAGCTCGTCGCGCGATCCGCGACCCCATCGTGGACCAGCGTCGACGGCTTGGCCCTCGATTGTCGACGATGCCAACGCCACCGAGATGCCATCACCGGTCGGTGGATTCGGCCATGCGATCGCGGGCATGCGATCACGGCATGCGATCACAGCCAGACGATGGTAGCCAAACGATCGCGGCCATGCGGCGGGCCGGCCCGCATTCGCCGTACGCGCAATTGCTAAGCGCGACTACGACGCAGTTGCAGCTCGGTTGCGACCGACTTCAAACGGGCGATCGCTACCGGTTTCTTGGTCGGCTTTGCCGGCTGGAGTAACGACGGAGGGACGTCGACATGCGTCCCGTCCGTTCGTGTAAATCGAATTGTGTGCGCACCGCGCACGCCGGAGACGACATCGATGCCGGTAATCTCCGGCCACGGCAGCCAGGACTCCCGTCCGACGAATCGGATCGCGACTCCCTCGTCGTCGACCACCAGATACATCCGCATCCCGACGATCGCCCAGGCGAGCGCAGCCAGAGCGACCAGGATGGTGAAGATTCGCACCGGACCCGACGGCCGCCAGTAGATATTCAGCGCGGCGCAGGCGGTCACAACGAGGAAGAGGATCGCCGTTTGCGCCGGGGGGATTCGCCACGAACGCGCGCCCGTCGATCCGACCGGATCAACCATTGACCGAGCCTAGCCGACACCACGCTCATCGGACGTGCCCGGAACCGCGGCCGGCCGAGCGGTGCCGACGAGCGCGGCGCTGACCAGCGGTTTTGTTGTCAGCCGTCACACCAGACCCACCCGCACCACTGGACGTATCGCAACGTAACGCATCTCTCTCTTTGCCGTTCGGCTTGACGCATGGCCGAGGGAGGACAAGCGTGGCCAATGCACAACGGGTGGTTTGTCCACGAGGGCATCCAGCCACCAGCGTCCTATCTGACGGCAAGTAGACGATGAGGAGTCTGACTGTGCTGACCCTGACCGATGACGCAACCATGCAGATCCGCAACATCATTGACAGCCCCGGGGCACCCGAAGGCTGCGGCGTACGGATCGCCACCGACCCGGCGAGCGGCGCCTTGAGTCTGGCTCTCGCCGCGACCCCGGCCGAGGACGACAAGATCCTCGATGAGGCCGGAGCGCGAGTATTCCTAGAACCACAGGCCGCCGTGATGCTTGACGACAAAGCGCTCGACGCCAACACCGATGGATCGGGACAGGTCCATTTCAGCATCGCGGACATGGGCCACTGATGGCCTGACCCCGCTGTGTCGGGGCCGCCGCACCACTTTCACGCTCATTTCGCCACGGACTGCGCTGCGCGCAAACGCCGGCCGTAGAGCGCTGGCCGTACAGCGCCGTAAGGCGCTGCGCCGTAGCCACCCGTGGCGGGCGAGCCTGCCCTCTCGACGCCGCAACACCTAGGCCGTGGCATCGCGGCCAGTAAGTTACGTGTAACGGTGGCGGCGTTCGAGGGGGTCGGCGTGATCGGTCCAGTGCGTACGGCGGATTACCACACAGCGGGGGAACCGTTCCGCATCGTGACGGCGGGCGCACCGGCGATTCCGGGCGAGACCGTGCTCGAACGGCGCGCCGCCGCACAGACCAGCGCAGACATCGACGCCGTCCGTCAACTGCTCGTACGGGAACCCCGCGGGCATGCCGACATGTACGGGTGTTTTGTCGTGCCGCCCAACGATGACGGCGCCGAGTTCGGCGTCCTGTTCTGGCACAAGGACGGCTACTCCACGGCGTGTGGACACGGGACGATCGCGCTCGCGGCGTGGGCGGTCAACACTGGCCTGGTCGATGCCCCATTCGACGGTGACACCGACGTCGTTATGGACGTGCCGTCCGGGCGCGTGACCGCCCGTGTGACTTGTGCGGCCGGCGTCGTCAGGCGGGTGGCGTTTCGCAACGTGGCCTCGTACGTGCTCGGCCGCGAGATCATGGTCGCGACGAGCCTCGGCGACGTCCGCGTCGATGTCAGCTACGGCGGCGCCATCTATGCGTCGCTGCCCGCGGCCGCCGTCGGCCTCACGGTCGACGCCGAGCACTACCCGGCCCTCATATCGATCGGCCGGGAAATCAAGTGGACGCTCAACGCGAGCGAATGGGCCCGGCACCCGACCGACGACCGGCTGGCCGGGATATACGGCACGATCCTCTACGACGACCTCGGACAGACCGAGAATGGTCCGCATCAGCGCAACGTGACCGTGTTCGCCGACGGCGAGGTGGATCGCTCACCCTGCGGTTCGGGGACGTCGGCCCGACTGGCGCTACTTGCCGCCGACGGACGTATCCGGCCGGGGCAGGTTCTGACTCACGAGTCGATCATCGGCACGACGTTCCTCGGCCGTGTGCTGCCCACTGACGGCATCGCCGTGGGCGATGCTGTCACCACGGAAATCGAGGGTACGGCCTTCGCCACGGCCGAATGCGTGTTCGTTCTCGATCCGGCCGACCCGCTCGGAACGGGTTTCGTGCTCCGGTAATCACTGACCTAGTCGGTAGGCGCCCGGTCCGGCGGAAAGCCGCCGGTGGCGATCGGTCCCCATGCCTCGATCGTGATCCGCACGAGCGACTTGCCCTGCCGGCGCATGGCCGCCCGATACTCGTGCCAATCCGGGTGTTCGCCCGAGATGCACCGGAAATACTCCACGAGCGCGTCTTCGGTCTGCACGCCGGGCATGTCCAACACTTCGGCCACGCCGTCGACCTGGACGTACGCGCCGCCCCAGTCATCAGAGTGGACGAGAACGGACGCGGCCGGGTTGCGCCTGAGGTTCACGGCCTTGGCGCGGTCGGGATAGGTCGAGATGACGATGCGGCCGTGGATGTCCACGCCGCCGGTGACCGGGGAGACCTGCAGCCGGCCGTCCCGTCGGGTGGTGACGAGCGTCATGCGATGTCGCGGGCGTACGAAGTCGAGCAGGCCTTCGCGGTCGACTCGATCAGCGGTGGCGATGGTGGGCATGGGACCGACTCTAGACACCGTCAGAGGAGGTGACCGTCGCACGGCCTAGGTCGATGGGCCTACTCCCCCGCCGGACATGGACCGATGACGACGCGCTGGGCGCACGGACATCATGAGGTCATGGAACTGACGTATCACGACCTGCCGGGCCTCATGACCCGGATGACGGGCGACGAGAAGCACACGCCGAGCGCGACGTCGACCCTCGACGTGCTCTGGGTCCTGTACGACCGGATCCTCCGCGTGACGCCATCGACGGCCGATGACCCCCATCGAGACCGTTTCCTCCTCTCGAAGGGGCACGGACCGGCGGCGTACTACGCGGTGCTGGCGGCAAACGGCTTCATACCGGAGCCCTGGCTGGACGACTTCGGCCGCATCAACTCCCGGCTGGGCTACCACCCCGATCGCAACTTGATTCCCGGCGTCGAGATCTCCAGCGGTTCGCTCGGTCACGGCCTTCCGCTGAGCATCGGCGTGGCGCACGGACTGCGCGCTCAGGGACTGCTCTCGCCACGGGTGTTCGTCCTTGTCGGCGACGCGGAACTCGACGAGGGCACCAACCACGAGGCGATCGCGTACGCCGGCGCGATCGGGCTGCCGAACCTCACCGCGATCGTGGTCGACAACCAATCGTCCAGCCATGGCTGGCTCGGCGGTGTCGCATCGCGCTTCGACGTGAACGGCTGGTCGACATCGACGATCGACGGCCGCGATCACGACCAGATCGCCAAAGCACTGTCGCAGCGGCCTTCCGACCGCCCGCATCTCGTCGTCGCCGTCGTCGAACGAAAGGATTCCTGATGACTGACATGCGCACCGCATTCGCGCAAACCGCCGAAGACATCGTCGCGGACGATCCGCTCGCCGCGGTCGTACTCGCCGACATCTCGACGGCCCTGTTCGAGGACGCGATGGCCCGTTTCCCCGACCGGCTCATCAATGTCGGTATCCGTGAGTCGCTGATGATCAGTGTCGGTGGTGGCCTTGCGTTGACCGGCATGCGCCCGATCATGCATTCATACACGCCGTTCCTCATCGAGCGCGCATTCGAGCAGATCAAGCTCGACCTCGGCCACCAGGACGCGGCGGGCGTGCTGGTCAGCATCGGCGCGTCGTGCGACGTGCCGGAGGCCGGCCGCACGCACCACGGTCCGGGCGATGTCGCGCTGATCGACACCGTGCCCGGCTTCACGGTGCACGTGCCCGGGCACCCCAGCGAGGTGCCGACGCTCCTTCGCAGCGCCATCGGCCAGTCGCATTCGGCATACATCCGGCTATCGGAAGCGACCAACATCGCGCACGTGCCCGTGTCGCCACAGCTGACCGTCGTCCGCCGCGGTCGCCGGGCGCTCGTGATCGCGGTCGGGCCGATGCTTGACCCGGTGCTCGACGCGACCGACGACATGGACGTCACGGTGGCGTACGCCACGACGGTCCGGCCGTTCGACGAGACTGGTGTGCGAGCGCTCGCCGACGCCGACACGGTGGTCATCGTCGAGCCGTACCTGGCCGGCACGTCGATCCGCCTGATCGACGACGCGCTGACCGATCGGCCGCACCGGACGCTCGGTCTCGGCGTCGCACGAACGGAACTACGCCGGTACGGCACGGCTGCCGACCACAGCCATCGGTACGGCCTCGACGCCGCCGGCATCAGGGCGTCCCTGGACGGCTTTCTGGCCAAGTCGGGCGGCGTGTAGCGGTCGGATCGGCACCGACCAGCCGCCCAACCGGGATTATCGTGGATCTGTGACTGCCAAACACCGGGCGCCGGCGGTGTCCGTGAAACGTGTGTACGAGCCGGCCGAGCCCGGCGACGGCGCGCGAGTGCTCGTCGACCGCCTGTGGCCGCGCGGCCTGGCCTCGGCGACCGCCGGGATCGACGATTGGGTGCCGGCCGTCGCCCCATCGACAACGCTGCGCCGATGGTTCGGTCACGACCCGACGCGCTTCGACGAGTTCCGGCGCCGATACCTCGACGAGCTCACCGACGACGAACATACCGAGCCACTGCGGATTCTGCGCGATGCCGCGGAACGTGGACCGCTGACGGTCCTCACCGCGACCAAGGACGTGTCGGTAAGCCATGCCTCGATACTGGTCGGAGTGATCACGAAGGCGCCGTGACCGCGCGCCGTCGCATTTAGCTCAGTTCGCGGGCGGTTCCGCCCGACAAAACAGCCGCCCATCGCGTCGCCGCGCGGGCCGGAGGGAGCAGGCCGTGGCCAGCACGGGCACCGCCAAACTGACCGCGCGCCAAGCCGCACACGCGTTGGCCAAGCGCGATCCGGTGCTCGCCCGACTGATCGCGGAAACCGGTGAGTTCACATTCCCGACGCGGACGGACACCCATTTCGCGACGCTGGTCCGCGCCATCACCTACCAGCAGTTGGCCGGGGCCGCGGCGAGGGCGATTCACGGGCGGCTGGTCGATGCCATGGGCGGCGATGTCACCCCCGAGCGCACGCTCGCCCTGTCCACCGAGGAACTTCGTCACGCCGGTCTCTCGGCGAACAAAATGGCGTCGCTGCGCGACTTGTCGACCAAGGTCGTTGACGGAACGGTCATCCTAGATCCGCGACGAATCGCGCGCATGACCGACGAGGACATCGTCGCCCGACTCACCGCCGTTCGCGGCATCGGCGGCTGGACAGCGGAGATCTTCCTGCTCTTCCAGTTGCGCCGCTTGGACGTATGGCCGACCGGCGACCTCGGTGTGCGTCGAGGGTACGGACTGGCGTGGAACGTACCCATGCCGACACCGAAGCAGCTCGATGCGCTGGGCGAGCCGTATCGGCCCTATCGCAGCATCGTTGCCTGGTATTGCTGGCGTGCGGCCGAGTTGTACGGCGGCGCAAAGGCGACCGCGGTCACCGGCGGCGCATCCGACGCGTCCTGACCGAGACGGGCCACCTATCAGGAGAGTCCGTTGAGTCCGTCCAGCGAACGTTCGACGCCGATGTCGTGGATGCTGGCGGATATCCGCAGGTATTCGTCGCGGAACCGATGGTTGTCGACGAGATCGCCGAATAACTCGGTCATCTCGACAAGTGCCAACGGATCGGTCGCATAACGACGGGCGGCCGCGGTGACGGCACTGGCGAGCCGGTCGA
>DASQPR010000600.1:0-2099 GCA_035643815.1 Micromonosporaceae bacterium
GACGTTGATGACGCAGATCATCGGCGTCCGGCACGCCGTCGAGATCGGAACGTTCACGGGCTTGTCAGCGCTCGCGATCGCGCGTGGTCTGCCCGACGGCGGCAAGCTCATCTGCTGTGACATTTCCGAGGAGTTCACCGACATCGCGCAGCGGTACTGGGCTCGCGCCGGCGTCGCCGACCGCATCGAACTCCGGCTCGGGCCGGCCATCGAGACACTGCGGGCGATGCCCGACGATCCGCATATCGACCTGGCGTTCATCGACGCCGACAAGACTGGCTATCCCGACTACTGGGCGGAGATCGTGCCGCGGATTCGCTCGGGCGGTGTGATTCTCATCGACAACGTGTTGCGTGGCGGCCGGATCGTGCTGCCGCCGACGACCGCCGACGACGCCACCATGGCCGAATTCAACGACATCGTGGTCGCGGACAAGCGTGTCACGTCGATGATCGTGCCCATCGCGGACGGCGTCACGCTCGCCCGCAAGAACTAAGACCACCAACAAACGTGGGTACGGCCTGAGCTTGGCTCAGCCCGTACCCACGTTGTTTTTGTTGTTAACGCACGCTCTTGGCGAACGACCGCGCGGCCCAGACCACCGACAACACCGTCAGCACGCCCAGGATGACGAGTGATTTACATACGTTCGGATCGCCGGGATTGCCGTTGAACAACGCCCGCGCGCCGTCGACTGCCCACGAGAACGGGTTGAACTTCGCCGTGTTCTGTAGCCAATGCGGCGCGTACGTCAGCGGCAGCAGGATGCCCGACAACAACAGGATCGGTACGCCGACGGTGTTGAGCAGCGGTGCCAGGGCGTCTTCGCTGCGGAGCTTGAGCGCAACGGCGTAAGAGAGCGACGACAGCATCAACGCGATCAGTGCCAGCAGCGCGAACGCGAGCAGAATGTCGCCGAGTTGGCCGGTCAGGCCCAACGGGATCGACAGTACGGTGATCAGTGCACATTGGGCTAACGCGATATGTCGCGAGCAGTCAAGTTTGAATATGTCGCGTCTGCGGTGCGCCTGGGGCCTCGGCCGACCGATTTGCGTGACTGCGGCTTGACGGCTCTGATCTTGGGCTGCCGGAGGTCGTCAGACCGCACTCACACAAATCGGTATCCGCTTGGGTCGGCCGGCCCACCCGCCACTTGATCATTCATCGTCGTGCGACCCGGGCTGCATCGTGTCCGGGAAGTAGGGCGCACCCGAGTCGACGAGTTCGGCGACCCGCTCGCACCACGGGATCTCTGCCTCCATGAGGGCGATGGCGCGTTCGAGCATCCAGCCCACATGCACCGGCTTTGACGTACGCATCCAGTCGCTATCCAACGACGCTCGCAGTCGCTCGACCGCCGTACGCAGCATCCGCGCCCGATTCCGCAGCGCGGCCGCGCCCTCGTCGCGCGGCAGAGAGGGCAGGAATCCCATGGCCGACAGGAACGGGTCGACCGGCTGATCGAGTTCCCACCAGTATTGGCGAAGCAACTCCTCGAATTCGGCATCGCCCTTGGCCGTCGTTCGATACGTCGTCCGCGCTGGTCGCGTGCCGACCCGTTCGGTCGCGACTTCGACCAACATGCCCTCTCCGGCCAGCTTCTTGAGGGCGTGGTAGATCGATCCGGGCGCCACGTTGGCCCACTCGTCGGCGTTCCAACTGAGCAGCTCGCGACGTACGTCGTACCCGTGCACAGGCTGCATCTCTTTGACGAGGCCGAGGATCATCATGCGTGTTGTCGACACGGGACAAGCGTAATAGACAAATTTGACTAGTGCCCCCGCCGGAGCCTCGCGGCTGCCGCTACGCGTCGGCTCTGACAAACTACTGGCGGGTACCCGTCGGGAGGTCGTAATGCGCAAGGTTCTGATCGCCAACCGCGGCGAGATCGCCGTCCGGGTCGTACGTGCATGTCGCGACGCCGGTCTGGCGAGCGTGGCCGTCTACGCCGACTCGGACCGGGACGCGCCACACGCGAAGCTGGCCGACGCGGCGTACGCGCTGGTCGGCGACACCGCGGCCGACACGTACCTGCGCATCGACAAGCTCATCGACATCGCAGAGCGGGCCGGGGCGGATGCCGTACATCCGGGCTATGG
>DASQPR010000601.1:0-3280 GCA_035643815.1 Micromonosporaceae bacterium
GCGGCCACGATGTCCGCGTCGTCGACCAGGACGCTGACGACGCCGGTCCGAGTCGCCACGGCGTACGCGATGTCACCGGCCCGACGGGCACCGAGTGAGTCGGCCGCAACACCGGACACGGTTACGTCGACCGGTCCGCCGGCCGCGAGCGCCGAGTGGAGTGTGCTGGCCGTACTCGGCTCGGCGCCGACAACCCGTACGCCGACCGGTTCCAGCGCGGCCGCCACCCCGGCCATCAGTCCGCCACCGCCGACCGCGACGATTACCGTGTCGAACCCGCCGGGAACCTGTTCCAGCAATTCGAGCCCGATCGTCCCGGCGCCGGCGGCCATGTTCACGTGGTCGTACGCGTGGCAGTAGACCGCGCCCGTCGCGGCGGCCCGCTCGATCGCCCCCCGGTAGGCCTCGGCGTATTCGGAACCGTGGCCGACCACCGTGGCACCGAGTGACCGAAGTCGGGCCACCTTGACCGGCGGCGCGGTCGTCGGCACCCAAATTTCGGCCGGTACGCCGAGATGCGCGGCGGCGTACGCGATCGCAAGGCCGGCGTTGCCACCGGACGCCGCGATCACCCCGATGCGCCGGTCGAGCTCGCCCGCCTCCTCGGCCGCGAGCACACGGTTGAACGCGCCACGTGCCTTGAACGAACCGGTGTGCTGCAGCCACTCGCACTTGAGCCAGATCGGCGCCGCGGCTCCCCAGGCCGAATCCCGTGCGCCGGCGCCGGCGCCGGCGGTGGCGTCCGGCGCGAGCACGGGCGTCCGGCGGATGTGATCCGCGATCCGTTTGGCCGCCGCGTCGACATCGGCTCTGGTCAACATGGCGGAACCATCCTCTCGCAGCACAGGCGGGGGAACCAGCGGCACCCCGAGCCTACGTACGCAAGTCTCGCCCGGTGAACCTGCCCCCGATGGAGCTCAACGATCCGACCGGGGTGCGTCCGGGCACCGTAACACCGTGAGATCCTTTGTGTACCAACGGTTGTGTGCTGTACCGCAAGCGATCGGCCATAGACAGATATGCGAATATCGTTCACATGGTCCGCCGCCTGGTGCTCGTCAACGGCGTGCCCGGCGCCGGCAAGACCACGCTCGCGACGGCACTCGCCGGTGCATTGCCTGCGACACTCGTCAGCAAGGATGCCATCAAGGAAGCACTGGCGTCCGCGGTCGTGGGCGCGTCACCGGAAGCGCTCGGCGCCGCGGCCATGGAGGCCGCCTGGACATTGACGGCGGCGATCGATGGCACGATCGTGTTCGACTCCTGGTGGTTCAAGCCACGCGATCTGCGTTATGCCGAGGCCGGCATCCGCCGCGCCGGCCAGCCGATAGTCATCGAGGTGTGGTGCGACGTGCCGGTGCGCATCGCCCGCGCTCGCTACGAAGCGCGCCGACGAGCCGGCGAGCGTGCCGCCGCGATCCACAGCCACGGATCGGACCTGTCCGGCGACGCGCCGGATGCGTGGACGGACTGGGTGGCCCGCGGCGAGCCGCTCGGCATCGTGCCGACCCTGCACGTCAACACCGAACGCCCGGTTGACGTCGAGCGCGTCGCCCGACAGGTGATCGACGCGCTCGACGGCTGAGCGGGCCTGGTACGCGGGCCGGCGGCTGCGCACGATGCCGGCCGCTCGCTCACGATGCCGGCAGGTTCGCGATCTCGACCGGCTCAATGTCACCGGCCGGGGTGAAGCCGAAAATGCGACCGTAGAAATAGAGTTCCGCGTCGGCCGTACGTTTGATGTTTGCCGCCTTGCGGAAACCGTGGCCCTCGCCTTCGTAGGCGATGTACGCCACCGGCACGCCCTTGGCCGTCAACGCGGCCACCATCGACTCGGCCTGGTTGGGCGGCACGACCCGGTCATCGAGGCCCTGAAAGAAGATGGCCGGCGTGTTCAGCTGGTCGACGTGGTTGATCGGCGAACGCTCGAGATATCGCTCGCGGGCGGCCGGATACGGCCCGATGAGCGAGTCGAGGTAACGCGACTCGAACTTGTGTGTCTCGGTCGCCAACGCCACAGCGTCGCCGACGCCGAAGTGGCTCGCGCCGGCCGCGAACACGTCGCGGAACGTCAATGCGGCCAGCGTCGTGTAGCCGCCGGCGCTGCCGCCCCGAATCGCGAGCCGCTCGCCGTCGGCGCGGCCTTCACGTGCGAGATACAGCGCCGCGTTCACGCAGTCGTCGACGTCGACCACGCCCCAGTTGTCGCGCAGTCGTTGCCAGTAAGCGCGGCCGTAGCCCGTGCTGCCGCCGTAGTTCACGTCGACGACCGCGAAACCGCGGCTCGTCCAGAACTGCACGGCCGGCTTCAGCGTGCCGTCGACCGCCGACGTCGGACCGCCGTGACTCATCACGATCAGCGGAGGCTTTGCGCCCTCGGGAGCGACGTAGTCGGCGTTGCGCGGCGGATAAAAGAACGCGTGTGCCGTTTGGTTGGCCCCATTCGGAGACACGGTCGGAAACTCGATCGGCTCCGCGATCGACACATAGCGTTCGTCGAGATCGAGCTCGCGGGACCGCTTGAGCACTTCGACGGCGCCAGACGCCGGGTCGATCGACACGATTTCCTCGGTACGGGTGGGGCTGGCGGCCACCGCGAGCACCCGGCCACCGGCCACGGACACGTCGTCGAATTCTGTGTACGGCGTCGCGACCTCGCGCATCTCGCCGGTCTCGGTGTTGAGCACGCCGAGTCGCCACTCGCCCCGGTCGGCGTACGTGACCGCGAGATGGTCAGCGTCGAGAACGCCGTACGTCGTGATGCCGAAGACCCAGGCCGGCTTCGCGAAGTCGTTCTCGCGCACGAGGACCGGGCTTACGATGCCGTCCGCGTCGGCGACGTCAGTACCGGCGAAACGGTAGATGTTCCAGTAGCCGGACCGATCCGAGGCGAAGTAGAGCGTCCCGTCCGGCCCCCAGACGGGTTGTGCGATCGACTCGTCCCGACCGCCGGCTATCACGGTCGCGTTCGCGACCGCACCGCCGCCGTCGAAGGTCGCGACGGACAGTTCGCAGCCGTCCCACGGCATGTTCGGGTGATCCCAGGCGAGCCAGCAGAGCCGTCCGTCGGGCGCGAGACGCGGCGAGGCGAAGAAATCGTGGCCCTCGATCAGAACGGTCTCGTCGCCGGTCGCGAGATCGATCGCCGCGATCGTGTTGACCGCCTCTCCGTCGCCGGTGTGGTCCTCCCGTACGCAGATCAAGCGCTGCCGGGCCGCGTCCACGATCCCGTCCGCGTAGCGCATACCCTCGGTGTGGGTAACGGGCTCGGGCTCTTCGC
>DASQPR010000602.1:0-2461 GCA_035643815.1 Micromonosporaceae bacterium
GACCCGGCGAGTGCCGTCCTCCCGGATCCCGCTGTGCCGGAGGCGCACCGTTTCTGTACGGCTTGTGGTGAGCCGGTCGGCCGAAGCCGCGACGGCCAGCCCGGACGTACGCAGGGATTCTGCCCCCGCGATCGGACGCCGTACTCGTTCGTACCGGCGCTGAAGCCGGGCGACGTGCTCGACAAGCGCTACGAGATTCTCGGCGCGCTGGCCCACGGCGGCCTCGGCTGGATCTATCTCGGTCGGGACCGCAACATCTCCGACGCGGGCAGTGACCGCTGGGTCGTGCTCAAGGGGCTGATCAATTCCGGCGACGCCGACGCGATGGCCGCGGCCGTCGCCGAGCGCCGATTCCTCGTCGAGGTCGACCATCCGAACATCGTGAAGATCCACGACTTCGCCAACCATCCCGATCCGGTCAGCGGCGAACAGGTCGGCTACATCGTCATGGAGTTCGTCGGCGGACGCTCACTGCGCGATCTCGCGTTGGCCCATCGCGATCCGGACGGTCGGCGCACACCGCTGCCGTTGTCGCAGGTCTTGGCGTACGGTCTCGAGGTGCTCCCGGCGCTCGGCTATCTTCACGATCGCGACCTCCTGTTCTGCGACTTCAAGCCGGACAACGTGATCCACGCCGAGGAGCAGTTGAAGCTGATCGACCTCGGTGCCGTACGCCGGGTCGGCGACGATCAGTCCGCGTTGTACGGCACGCCGGGCTATCAGGCACCGGAGCTGGCCGCCGTTGGGCCGTCGATCGGATCCGATCTCTACACCGTCGGTCGTACGCTCGCCGTGCTGAGCTTCGACTTCGCCGGGTTCACGACACGATTCGCCGACACGCTTCCACCGCTGGCCGACGTGCCGCTGTTGGCCGCGGAAGAGTCGTACCACCGGTTCTTGCGGCGGGCGACCCAACGCGACCGGCGCAAGCGGTTTGCGTCGGCCGGGGACATGGCCGAGCAGCTGATCGGTGTGCTCCGAGAGGTGCTGAGTGCCGCCGATCGTAAGCCCCGCCCGGCGTCATCCGGCCTGTTCGCGCCCGGTCGTCGTACGTTCGGTCCGCACACGTCGTCGCTCACCGGCCCCGACGTGGCCGCGGCATTGCCGTTCCCGCTCGTGGACCCGACCGACCCGGGCGCCGCGTTTCTGGCCACGCTGACCGCGAGCGACACCGCGCAGACGATCCGCGCGCTGGCCGGCATCGACCATCGCAGCGTCGAGGTGTCGCTCGCGCTCACCCGCGCCTACCTCGAAGACGAGCATCTTGCCGAGGCCGCCGACGAACTCCGGGCCGCCGCGCGCGAGTCGCCGGGCGACTGGCGCATCGACTGGTACCGAGGCCTGATCGCTCTAGCGTCCGGGGATGTGCCGCTGGCCCGCGCCTGTTTCGACGACGTCTACTCGGCGCTGCCGGGCGAGATCGCGCCGCGTCTGGCCTTGGCCGCGAGCCTGGAACTCGCGGGCGACTGGCCGAGCGCCGCTCGGCTTTACGAACGGATCTGGTGGGTGGACCGCGAGTATGTGAGTGCGGCGTTCGGTCTTGCTCGGGCGCGGGTCGCCGCCGGCGAGCACGCGGCCGCCGTCACTGTCCTGGACGAGGTGCCGGACACGTCGATCCAACACATCGCGGCCCAGGTCGCGGCGCTGCGTACGCGGCTGGACGACGCGAGGGACGAACACGACTTCGTCGACGCGTCCAGTCGGCTCCAGCGTCTGCGTCTCGACGCGGAACGGCAGGCCACGTTGTCGGTGGAGATGTTCCGGGCTGCGCTCGCGTGGATTGGCGTATCCGAGGACGGTCCGGAACGCGCGCCGGGGCCACGAACCGGCCGAGTCGGGCCGGTGCCGACGCAGCGGTCACCGCAGCGTGCGGTGGCGCTCAGCAGTGCCTCGCGCCTGCTCGGTCATCGCCTCAACGAGCGCGAACTGCGGCTCGGCCTCGAACGGGCCTATCGTGCGCTGGCCGCGATGCAGACCGACACGCTAGAACGTTATGCGCTCGTCGACCGAGCGAATGCGGTTCGGCCATGGACGATGGTGTGATGCGCTGCTCAGCCGCCCCAGCCGTACAGGACTGGCAATGACCACATCAGGCGATCCCGCGCGCTGCCCGGCCTGCGGTGCGGCGTCGATCCCGGGCGCACGCTACTGCGAGGCGTGCGGTCACGAGCTCGCCGACGCCCCTTCCGACGAGACGGCCCCGGCCGACGTCGGAGCGGCGAGCGAGATCGGCGGCCCGGGCGGACCGATCACCCCGCCCACGTACGGCACGTCTTCGGCGCCGCCACCAGGATGCGCCGCATGTCACCACACCGAGGTCAACCCGGACGGCTACTGCGACAACTGCGGCACGAGGCGTCCGGCCGCGGCGAACCGTAGCGAGGTCGACCTCGGCGGGTTGGCCGGGGTGAGCGACATCGGCTCGCGCCACCATCACAATGAGGACGCCATGGGGCTGGCC
>DASQPR010000603.1:0-2903 GCA_035643815.1 Micromonosporaceae bacterium
GATCGCGGAAGACAGCGTGCACCCCGTCCCGTGATCATTGGTCGTCTCAACCCGCCGGGCCGTGAGTCGAATCGGCTCGGCCAGGCCACCGCCGCCGCTATGCGACGGTGCAGCTAACAGGTCCGGCGACTCGGCGCCCCCGAGGTGGCCGCCCTTAAGGAGCACACCTGGCGCAAGCTTGCGAAGCTCATCGAGCTGCTCGCGCATCGCCGCCTCGTCGTGCGCCTCCGGCACTCCAAGCAGATCGGCCGCCTCGGGCAAGTTCGGCGTGATGAGGTCAACATGTGGCAGCAGGACGTCGCGCAGCCGCGCCACCGCATCGGCGGCGAGTAGCCGGTCGCCACTCGTGGCCACCATCACCGGGTCCAGCACGACGTACGGCGGCCGGCGTTCATCCAATACCGAGGCGACGACGTCGATCACGTCGGCCGTGGCGAGCATGCCGATCTTCACCGCGTCGACGCGTACGTCGTCGAAGACCGAGTCCAACTGCTCACGTACGAATGCCGCCGGGACCTCGTGCACCGACCGGACGCCGCGCGTGTTCTGCGAGGTGAGCCCGGTCAGCACACTCATGCCGTACGCGCCGAGAGCCGAGAACGTCTTCAGGTCGGCCTGAATCCCGGCCCCGCCACTGGGGTCGGAGCCGGCGATCGTCAGCAGGTTCGGTGTCATCGCGCTCCGATCTGGGCCGGCTCGGCCGATACGGGCTCGACGGCGGCCGGTCGGCGACTGGTGATCGGTCCCATCGCCAGTGTCAGCAGGCCGGCCACCAGGAATGAAATCACCGAGGCGGACATCCAGGACTGTGGTGTGAAGTGCAACCAGCCCTGTACGTGTGTCCACGCCGTCACCCACCAGCCGATCGAGCCGGGGTTGACGAGCTGGTAGGCGATGAAGCCGACCGCCCATGGCACCAGCAGGCTCCAGCGCGACGGCGCCGTTTCGCTCGTGTCCCATGGCCGGCCGCGGTCGAGGATGAAGTAGCGCACGGCGAAGACCGCGAACATCGGCACGAACAGCGAGCCGAGCAAGTAGAGGAAGTCTTGATACGCGCCGATGTCGAAGACGAGGGCACCGACCGTGGCGACGGCGCCGACGCCGATCGCGAGCACTCGCCGATCGATGTGCGGGAACGGATTCTGGATGGACACGGCGGTCGAGTAGACGTTCGCGAACGACTCGTCGAGTTCGCGCGCGACGAGCACGGCGAACGCTAGCCAGCCGACCGGTACGGCGATGAACGCGGCGAACAGGTTGTGCTGCTGGTCGTCGGCCGTGCCGGCGGCGCTGACCACGGTGGTGAACGCGAGCAGGCCGAGCGCGTAGCAAATGACCTGGGTGACCGTGTAGCCGATCATCGCACCGCCGAACGCCGCTCGCTCGGAACGCGAGTGCCGGGTGTAGTCGGCGGCCAGCGGCACCCAGGACACGGCGACCGCGATCACGATGTCGGCGCTGATCCAGAATCCGGACCAGGAGCCATGCGTGAGCGACGGCATGGGGTTGCGGCCGAGTTGGATGAACAAGTAGGCGATCGCGACGATGACGGCGACCAGCGCATACCGGCGCAGCATCCGTACGGCGCCGAGCGGCCAGAGCGCCATGATCGTGGTGACGACGCCGGCGATGACGATGTACGGCCACTGCACGTGCCACGGCAGCAGCTGCTTCAACGCCGCCGCGATGACCACGAGTTCGAACGTGGCCCAGCCGAGCAGTTGCACGAGGTTCAGTACGGTCGGCAGATACGACAGCTTCGCACCGAAGAGCCCACGCAGCAGCACCATTGCGGGGCGGCCGGACCGGGCGCCGGCGAGGGCGGCAAGCGCGACCAACACCGTACCGATCAAGGTGCCGGCCACGACCGCGACCAGCGCGGACAGCATCGACACCCCCGGGGCGATCAGGAAGATCGCACCGGTCGGGCCGAGCAGGCTGATGCCGAGGTTGCCCCACAGCGCGACCTGATCCCAGAAGCCGAGCGTGCGTGGCTGTTCATCGTCGAGCGTGCGCCCCGGCTCACTGTGCACGTCGGCCGGGGCCTGCTCGATAGTGGTCATAGGCTCGATCGTGGTCATAGGACGGCCATTCCGGTTGTCGGCGATGATGCCCGGGCGTGCTCGCGCTTCGGGATCCGGCCGGCTCGGCGCGCGAGGCGTCCGGCGGCAACCGCGGACGCCATCGCCGCCGCCATCAACGCCGGCTCCTGGGCACGCGTGACGGCCGAGGCAAGTAGTACGGCGTCGCAGCCAAGTTCCATGGCCAGCGCGGCGTCCGATGTGGTGCCGACTCCCGCGTCGAGGACGACCGGAACCTCGGCCTCGGCCACGATCAGCTCGATGTTGTGCGGGTTCAGGATGCCGAGCCCGCTGCCGATCGGTGCGCCGAGCGGCATGACCGCGACGCATCCGACGCGCTGGAGTCGGCGAGCCAGAATCGGGTCGTCGTTGGTGTAGGGGAAGACCTTGAAACCGTCCGCGACCAGGCGTTGGGCCGCGTCCAGCAACTCGACCGCGTCCGGCAGCAGCGTGTCGTCGTCCGCGACGACTTCGAGCTTGACCCAGTCGGTTTCGAGCGCTTCGCGGGCAAGTTGCGCGGTCAACACGGCTTCCCTCGCGGTACGACACCCCGCGGTGTTCGGCAGCACGCGTACGCCATGGTGGGTTAGCACGTCGAGAACGGAACCGGTGGTCGACGGGTCGACCCGGCGCATCGAGACCGTACAGAGTGCGGTGCCGGACGCCCCGATCACTTCGTCGATGACCTGCATGCTCGGAGCGCCACCGGTCCCGAGGATCAGACGGGAACCGACCTTCTCCCCGGCTAGGACGAGTTCGTCGGACATGTCAACCTCCCTGTACGGCGGTGAGCAGCTCAATCGCTTGCCCGTCGCGGAGAGC
>DASQPR010000604.1:0-2669 GCA_035643815.1 Micromonosporaceae bacterium
CTGCCCGCTGGGCTGTTGACCGCGGCGGCGTGGGATCTCGTACGCGCGAATCCGGTGCTCGCCTCGGCAGACAGCGAGCAGGCGGCGGCGCTACGCCGAGCCGGTGTGACCGTCACGATCACCGACCGCGGAGTCGATGACCTGATCGCGGCCGTGACGGCGGACGGCGCCGTGGTGTGGCTGGCCGGACCAACCGGCGACGAGCCGTTGGCTCGCACGCTCGGCCGCCGCCTCGCTCGCGAGCCGCGGCTCGCCGCGATGGAGCTGGTCTACGGTTCGTGGGACCCGCCCGGAGCCCGACTCCTCGACGCGGTCGCGGTCATGGACCGACTCGCGTCGCCCGGCGGCGATCCCTGGAAGCGCCAGCAGACCCATCGGAGCCTCGCGAAATACATGATCGAGGAGGCGTACGAGACGGTCGACGCGATCGAGGCGAACGACCTCGACGCGTTGCGGGATGAGCTTGGCGATGTGTTGCTTCAGGTCGTCCTGCACGCTCGCCTTGCCGAGAACCTTCCGGACGGCGAGGCCTTCACGGTCGACGATGTCGCGGCCGGCCTCGTTGACAAGATGGTGCGCCGCAATCCGCACGTGTTCGGCGAAGCCAACGTCACGACGGTCGAGGCGATCACCGACCAATGGGAGCAGATCAAGCGGGCCGAACGCGGCGGCACCGGCGTGATGGACAGCATCGCGCTCGGCCAGCCGGCGTTGTCGCTTGCCGCCAAGATTCAATCGCGTGCCGATCGCGCCGGCATCGATCTGGACCGAGCCGTCGTCCGGCCGGCCGACGCCGAACCGAGCCTGGGCGAACGGTTGTGGGCGCTGGTCGCCGAGGCCACGGCGAGCGGACTCGACGCTGAGGCCGAGCTTCGCCGCGTCGCGCTCGCTCGGCTCGCCCGCGCTCGCGACACCGAGCGACCGTCGTAACGAGGGCCGACGGCACGGTCCCGTACCAATGCGTTCTCCGGGTTTAGATCTTGAGTGTGCAGAGGTGGGCGAGGGCACTCTCGCGGCCACAGCGACAGCGGTAGGTTGGCGGGCATGCCACCTGAGTTCGCCCCGCTCGCCGACACCATCGTCGACGCGCTGTTGGCCGCGAACCCGTCCGCCGCGGCGTTCGCCGGCGACCACCGGTTCGATGACCGACTCGATGACTTCTCCGCGGACGGCGTGGCCGAACGCGTAACCATGCTCCGCCAGGCGTCGGACACGCTCGCGGCCGCGGATGTCGACGAGCTCGTGATCGGCGAGCAGATCGACCACGCGATCCTGCAGGCCCGCGTCGATCAGGAGCTCTTCGAGCTCACCGAGGTCCGCGAACATGAGTGGAACCCGCTGTCGCACAATCCCGGCGCGCTGCTGGAGGCGTTGATCGAACGTCCCACGGCGCCGGCCGAGGTCCGGCTCGCGAGCCTCGCCGCCCGGCTTGCGTCGGTGCCGGACGCCCTGGCCACGGCGCGTGCGACGTTGCGCCACGTGCCGCACATCCACCTCGAGACGGCCGCGGGGCAATTCACCGGTACGGCCGCCCTCGTGCGCGACGGCGTGCCGCGGCTGCTGGCCGAGGCGCCCGCACTCGGCGGTGACGTGCAACCGGTCGCCGATCAAGCGATCGTGGCGCTGGAGGACTTCGGCGACTGGCTGCGTGCGCAGGCAGCCCAGGACATCGATCGACCGAGCCCGCGCCTCGGCCGACGCCTGTGGGAGGCCCGGCTGTGGCACACACTCGACACGGAACTGTCGGCTACACAAGTGATGGAGTCGGCCCAGCGCCGCGTGGCCGAGTTGAGCGAACGGATGCGCGAATGCGCCGTCGCGATGATCGGTGGCCCGCACGACGATGACACGGTGCGGCTCGCGCTGGCCGAATGTGCCGAACGGCGGCCGGACAACACGACGATCGTCGGCCGGGCGACCGAGGCGCTCGGTGACACTACCGAGTTCGTTCGGCAGTTCGAGCTCGTTTCACTCGTCGATGATCCGTGCGTGGTCAAGGAAATGCCGGAGTACGCCCGCGGCGTCGCCGTCGCCTACTGCGACCCACCCGGGCCGCTCGAGACGGCGAACGTGCCGACGCTCTACTGCATCTCGCCGACGCCCGCCGATTGGTCGGCCGAACGGGTCGAGTCGTTCTATCGCGAATACAACGACGACCTGGTGCGTGATCTCACTATCCACGAAGCGATGCCGGGTCACTTCCTGCAGCTCGCGCACTCGCGTCGGTATCGCGGCACGTCGAAGGTACGGGCACTCGGCTTCTCCGGCCCATTCGTCGAGGGATGGGCGTGTTACGCCGAAGAGGTCATGATCGACGCCGGGTACGGCGGCCTCCCGCTCAAGCTCCAGCAGCTCAAGACGGCGATGCGGTCGGCCCTCAACGCGGTCCTCGATCAGTCGGTGCACTGCGACGACATGTCCGAGGCCGAAGCGATGGCGCTCATGCGGCACCGCGGGTTCCAGGAAGAGGGCGAGGCGGCCGGCAAATGGCGTCGATCCCTGCTCACATCGACCCAGTTGTCGACGTACTTCGTCGGCTACTCGGAGGTCAGCGCGATCGGTCGGGCACGGCCGGATGGCTTCGCTCTGCGCGACTGGCACGACCAGATGTTGGCGTACGGCTCGCCGCCGCCCCGTCATCTGCGGACGTTGCTCGGCCTGGCCGCGGC
>DASQPR010000605.1:0-3996 GCA_035643815.1 Micromonosporaceae bacterium
GTCCGGTCACGAGAAGGTACGGGCGAACGACACAACATATCCGTTCCGTCCCGGTAGCGACCTCTACTACCTCACCGGCGAACACGACCCGGAGGCGGTGCTCGTCCTCCAGCCGACCGGTACGTCCGGCCATGACACCACGCTGTACGTACGTCCCCGGTCGCCGCGGGACACCGACGAGTTCTTCCGCGACCGGTCCTACGGCGAGCTGTGGATCGGGCGGCGGCACACGCTCGAGGAGAAGTCCGCCGAGTTGGGCATAACGACCGCCCCGTTGGCCGGTCTCGTCGACGTGCTCGCGAACTGCGCACCGGCCCGCACTCGTACGCTCCGCGGCGCCGACCCGATCGTCGACGCGGCCGTCGCGCCGTACGGCGATGGTGCCGGCGACCGGGAGCTCGCGAGCACGCTGTCCGAGCTGCGGCTGCCGAAAGATCCGTGGGAGATCGCGCAGTTGCAGGACGCAATCGACGCGACCGTACGCGGCTTCGAAGACGTCGCCCGCGTGCTGCCGGCCGACCGGCCCGTGTCCGAACGGCTCCTCGACGGCGTGTTCGGACTGCGTGCACGTCACGACGGCAACACGGTCGGGTATGCCGCGATCGTCGGCAACGGCCCGCACGGCACAACACTGCACTGGACCCGCAACACCGGGCAGACGCGACCGGGCGACCTCCTTCTGATGGACATGGGCGTCGAGAACCGCGAGCTCTACACGGCCGACGTGACACGAACGTTGCCGGTCAGCGGCGCCTTCACTGCGCTACAGCGCGAGGTGTACGACATCGTGTACGCGTCCCAGCAGGCCGGTGTCGATCTGATCAAGCCGGGCGTCGAGTTCAAGGACATCCACGAGACGTGCATGCGCGTGCTCGCCGGCGGGCTGAAAGATCTCGGTCTCCTGCCGGTCAGTGTCGACGAGGCGATGGACAGCGAGTCGCAGGTCTACCGGCGCTGGACGCTGCACGGCTTCGGTCACATGCTCGGCCTCGACGTCCACGACTGCGCCAATGCCCGCAACGAGACGTATCGCGGCGGAACGGTCGGCGAGAATTACGTGCTCACCGTCGAACCCGGGCTCTACTTCCAGCCGGAGGATGAGCTCGTGCCGGCCGAGCTGCGCGGGATCGGTATTCGCATCGAGGACGACGTTCTGGTCACGTCGGCCGGCGCCCAGGTCATGTCGGACGGGCTGCCCCGGCACGCCGCTGATGTGGAAGCGTGGCTGGCCGCGCAGCGGGCCGCCGGGCCGCGCCTGCCCGGCTGATACCAGACAGCGACCGCCGAACCACGCTGGTCAGGTCCCGTACCAATGGTTGACAGGGGTTGCGCGTAAAACAAGACGGACGTACGGTTTGGTTAAGTCGGTGACCTCGCAACGCGGCCTTGCTGTGCGGCCCCGTCCGAGCGTGCGCGAGACTGAACGACGGGGCGGCGCCGCCCATTTGGCGAGCCGCAAGTGACGGGCGTGACACATGTGAGGAGTGCGACGTGGCGAGCCTCGACACCTTCGGTGCGAAGAGCCAGCTACGCGTCGGGGACGCGAGCTATGACATCTACGAGATCAGCACGGTGGCCGGCCACGAGCGCCTGCCGTTCAGCCTGAAGGTTCTGCTCGAAAACCTGCTGCGGACCGAGGACGGCCTGAACATCACGGCCGACCACATCCGGGCGCTGGGCGAGTGGGATGCCGAGGCCGAGCCGAGCGTGGAAATCCAGTTCACCCCGGCGCGCGTTCTCATGCAGGACTTCACGGGTGTGCCGTGCATCGTCGACCTCGCCACCATGCGCGAGGCCGTCCGAGACCTCGGCGGCGATGCCTCGAAGGTCAATCCGCTCGCGCCGGCCGAGCTGGTCATCGACCACTCCGTCATCGCCGACATCTTTGGCCGCGAGGACGCCTTCGAGCGCAACGTCGAGTTCGAGTACGGCCGCAACAAGGAGCGCTACCAGTTCCTGCGGTGGGGTCAGACCGCCTTCAACGAGTTCAAGGTCGTGCCGCCCGGCACCGGCATCGTGCACCAGGTCAACATCGAGTACCTGGCCCGCACCATCATGGAGCGGGGCGGCCAGGCGTACCCGGACACGGTGGTCGGCACCGACTCGCACACGACGATGGTCAACGGTCTCGGCGTGCTCGGTTGGGGTGTCGGCGGCATCGAAGCCGAGGCCGCCATGCTGGGCCAACCGGTCTCGATGCTGATCCCGCGCGTCGTTGGCTTCAAGCTGACCGGCACGCTGCCGGAGGGCACCACCGCAACCGACCTCGTGCTCACCATCACGCAGCTGCTACGCAAGCACGGTGTGGTCGGCAAGTTCGTCGAGTTCTACGGCGATGGCGTGACCGCCGTGCCGCTCGCGAATCGGGCCACGATCGGCAATATGAGCCCCGAGTTCGGCTCGACCGCGGCCATCTTCCCGATCGACGACGAGACCGTCCGCTACCTCAAGCTCACCGGGCGCTCCACCGAGCAGGTGGCGCTCGTCGAAGCGTATGCAAGGGCACAGGGGCTATGGCACGACCCGGCCGTCGAGCCGACGTACTCCGAATATCTGGAGCTCGACCTCGGCACGATCGTGCCATCGATCGCTGGACCGAAGCGGCCGCAGGATCGCGTCGCGCTGTCCGACGCGAAGGAAGCATTCCGGGCCGTGCTGCCAAACTACGCGGCGGAGGACGACGTCGACGAGCAGAGCGAGGACAGCTTCCCGGCCTCCGATGCGCCGTCGTCGAACTCGCGCGCCAACGGCGGCCGCCCGCACAAGACCACGCCGGTGACTGGGGAGGACGGCACGACGTACGAACTGGACCACGGCTCGGTCGTCATCGCGTCGATCACGTCGTGCACGAATACGTCGAACCCGCAGGTGATGATCGGCGCGGCACTGCTCGCGCGCAACGCCGTCGACCGCGGGCTAGCGCGCAAGCCGTGGGTGAAGACCACACTGGCGCCGGGCTCGAAGGTCGTCATGGATTACTACGAGAAGGCCGGCCTGGTGCCGTACCTCGACAAGCTCGGCTTCAACCTGGTCGGCTACGGCTGCACGACGTGCATCGGCAACTCCGGCCCGCTGCCGGATGAGGTTTCCGCCGCCGTCAACGAGGCCGATCTCGCCGTCGTGTCGGTGCTGTCCGGCAACCGGAACTTCGAGGGCCGGATCAACCCAGATGTGAAGATGAACTACCTCGCGTCGCCGCCGCTCGTCGTGGCGTACGCGATCGCCGGCACGATGGACATCGACCTCACCACGGAGGCGCTGGGCACCGACGCCGACGGCAAGCCGGTCATGCTGGCCGACATCTGGCCGAGCCCGCGTGACGTCCAGAATGTCATCGATGTCGCGGTGAACGCGGAGATGTTCGCGAACGACTACTCGGACGTGTTCGCCGGTGACGAGCGGTGGAAGTCGCTTCCGACCCCGACGGGTCAGGTGTTCGAGTGGGAGGGTTCGTCGACGTACGTGCGCAAGCCACCGTACTTCGACGGCATGTCGGCCCGGCCGCAGCCGGTCGCCGACATCGAAGGCGCGCGCGTCCTCGCCAAGGTGGGCGACTCGGTCACGACCGACCACATCTCGCCGGCCGGCAACATCAAGGCCGACTCCCCCGCCGGGATATACCTGTCCGAGCACGGAGTCGACCGTAAGGAGTTCAACTCGTACGGTTCCCGACGGGGCAACCACGAGGTGATGATCCGTGGCACGTTCGCCAACATCCGGCTGCGCAACCAGCTCGTCCCGGGAGTCGAGGGCGGCTTCACACGCAACCTGCTGACCGATGAGCAGACGACCATCTTCGACGCCTCGGTCGCGTACCAGGAGGCCGGCATCCCGCTGGTCATCCTGGCCGGCAAGGAGTACGGCTCGGGCTCGTCGCGCGACTGGGCGGCGAAGGGGCCGAACCTGCTCGGCGTGCGCGCCGCGATCGCCGACTCGTACGAGCGGATCCACCGCTCCAATCTCCTGATGATGGGGATCGCACCGCTGCAGTTCATG
>DASQPR010000606.1:0-2183 GCA_035643815.1 Micromonosporaceae bacterium
AGCGCTGAACGGAGTGGCCGCGTTGTTGGGACCCAGCGTCTGCGGCGCGGTCGAGCTGCCGTACGCGGTCGTCGTGCCGAACTGGAACGAGGCGCTGACCGACGCACCCTCGGGGTTGTCGGTGGCGTTCAGCGTCGCGACCGACATCGTCACGCCGCTCGCCGTGCCGGTGACCGGCGCGTCGGGCGCGTATGCGCTCGAGAACAGGCGAAGCGGGCTCGTGCCGTTCGTGAACAGGAAGAACGGCGTTCCGATCGCTGAGCCCTGGCAGGCCTTGCCGTCGGCGTTGAACGGCGTGGCGATGCACGAGGACGAGATCGGCTCGCGCACGTTGGCCTGACCCGCGCCGTCGCCGGTCGGCGTCAGCGGGATGTTGCTCTGGTCGAGCACGAACGTCGGGTTGGCCGCGTTGACGAAGTGGCCCGCGAAGCCCTCACTGACGCCGTTGACCTGCTGGCGCCAGGTCACGTAGGGCGTGTTGCCCGAGAACGTGATGTCGGGGCGGGTCGCGTCACCCGATCCGGTCGAGATCGGCTGGCCGCCGTTGACCAGCTGGAAGCGAGCTGCCGCTCCCGCGCCCACCAGCCGCGAGACGAAGATCTTGTGGCTGGAGCCGACCGTCTCGTCCCATGTGACCCATGGGACGGTGGGGTTGGCGGGGTTCATCGTCCCGGCCGCGACGCGCGGGTCCTCGGCGTCCTTGGTCGGGTCGAGGTTGAGCGCGCACGCGTGCTCGTTGTTGAGGTTGGCGCCGCAGGTGTTGGTCGTGTCAAGCACGCCCTGGGCGTTGTTGCCGACGGCGATGTAGTTGAAGCCGCCGTCGACGGTCCCCGTCGGCGGAGTCGTGGCGCTGGGCGCGACGCCCTTGGCCGCGAACACCATCTCGTTGCCGCCGAGCTGGTTGGGACCAGTAGTCCCGGTCGCGTTCTGCTCGTACCACACGACCCACGGGACGGAGTCGTTGGCACCGGTGAACGCGATGTCGGGCTCGACGCCGTCGCGCGTGGTGTCGATGTTCAGCGACGGGTCGGCACCGAGTCGCTCGACGCCGGTCTGCTGGAAGCAGAAGCCTCCGATGGCCGGAATGTGACCAGTTGCGTCGGCCACGCCCTTGGGCGTCACGTTGTCGCAATTGGCCATGCCCGGACCGAGCGGCTTGGAGACGAAGATCTGGTTCTTGTCGACGCCCGGATCATTAGCGCCCTTCTCCTGCCAGGTCACCCACGGGCCCGGCTTGGTCGGATCGACCGCCGAACCGCCAGCGACCGAGGGGTTCTCGGCGCTCTTATCGGTGTGGATGTTCAGGGATGGGACGTCGGGCCCGGCGCCGCCGTTGCCGCGGCCCTGGCCGGCGAAGACCCACTTGCCCGAGGTGTTGTCAAACCGGCTGGCGAAGATGTTGTTGGCGCCGAAGCCGGTGCCCGTCGTGTTCTCGTACCAGGTGGCCCACGGAACGGTCCGTCCCGCCCCGGCGAAGTCGATCGCCGGCGCCTCGCCATCCTGGCCCTGATCGAAGTTAAGCGACCCCGGGAAGGTTGGGGCTGCGCTGGACCTGCCTCCGACCGTGCCACTGCCCCGGGTCTTCCAGGCGCCGTTGGCAAACGAGCGGCTGAAGATCTGATCGTGCGCTCCGCCGGTCTCGGTCTGGCGGAAGATCGCCCACGGCACGGCCTTGCCGCCCGCGGTGAGCGCACCGCCGACGACGTCTGCGTTGGTTGGGTCCTCGCCACTGACGCTGAGCGCCGGGTTGATGCCGGCCGCCGGGTCGTCATTCACCTGCGCTCCCGGCGGGAGCGCCTGCAAGGCGGCCGCCGCGGATCCGGCGCTTGCCAGCGCGAGTACCACACTCGCAGCGGCTATTCGCGCGCGCCGCCGAGATGTGCGCTTACTGGTCCCCATCACGTCTCCTTGTGTTGTCGTTTGGATTTGCGCCCTCGCTGCAGGTACGGGGGCGCTTGCCAAACGGTTCTCGGAGCCTGGGGCGGGCTCCTAACCGGAGCTCTGGATCGTGCCGGTGAGGACGCGCTGGCCCGAGGAGGCGGGGTTACCGTTGGCCTCCTGGCGAGTGACTGTGAGTGTGCGGAATTGCGTCACCGGCACGCCCGACCAGAGCGTCACCTTGACGGCGTCGTTGAACGTTCCGATCGGGACGAGCACCCCGGCCGCGTTCTTCAGCCACGCCT
>DASQPR010000607.1:0-3668 GCA_035643815.1 Micromonosporaceae bacterium
CTGCGCTTGCCTCGGCCGGAGAATCCACGGTTGATGACCGTCATAATGTCTCCCTGCGCGTAAGTGGGCGTCCAGGAAGATTATCAACGTCGCGCGCAGCCCGGGCCGCGTCCGGACATTCGCCACGGGACCGAGGTCACGGCGCCCTCCTGTCAGCGTGCCGCGGCCTGAGCAACGAGGCCGAGCAGGTCCTCGACGTCTGCCTCGAACTCGCGATCCCAGTCGACCGCGTCGTCCAGATATGGCGCCAACTGGAGGTGGGCCGGCACGCTGCCGGGCGCGGCCTGCGCTCGCCGGCCCCGCGGGTCGACCGTGCCCGCACTGAACCGACCGTTCACCTCGCTCAGTGCGTAGCCGAGGCAGAACGTCGTGAACAACCGTTCGAGCCGGGGCACCTGCGCGTCCGGTACGCCCGCGTCCAGCAATGCCTGGTAGACGAAGTCAACCAGCCGTACGGCGTCGCTCGTGACGGCCGGTCGATCGAACAGGAGCGTGAACGCGGTTGGGTGCCGGCGCGCCATGTGGCGCGCACCGCCCGCGATTCGCCGCAGCCGGTCCGGCCACGCGATCCCGGCCACCGCAAGGGATTCGGGCAGGTACTCGCCCAGCATCCGATCGACCAGTCCGTCGAGGAGTTCGGCCTTCGACCCCACGTACGCGTAAAGGGCCATGGGGGTGACCCCGACCTCGGCGGCGACCGCACGCATCGACATCGCCGCGAGTCCGCGCTCATCGGCGAGGCGCAGGGCGGCGTCGAGGATCGCGGTGCGGTTCAAGGGTTGACGTTCCCGGTCGGTCACGCTCTACACTGTAGATCTATACAGCGTAGATCACAAAGGCGGTTGGGATGCTCGAAGCGATCAATCTCCGCAAGCGGTATGGCGCGGTCACCGCGCTCGACGGATTCGACCTGACCATCGCGGCCGGCGAGATCGTCGGCCTGATCGGTCACAACGGCGCGGGCAAGACGACGTTCGCGGAGATCGTCACCGGGCTGGTGCGGCCCGACCACGGCCTGGTGCGGGTCGATGGCATCGATGTCCGGCGGTCCGCCCGCGCCGCCCGCGCGCACATCGGCTACGCCCCGCAAGAGTTGGGGCTGTACCCGACGGCAACCCTGCGGCAGAACCTCGCTTTGTTCGGACGCTTGCACGGCCTACGGCGCGGCACACTCGCGCGAGCGATCGAGACGACGGCCCACGACCTCGCGCTGACCGAGGTGCTCGACCGACCGATCGACGTGCTGTCGGGCGGCCAGAAACGTCGCGCCCAGGCGGCAACCGCGTTGCTGCACGAGCCTCCGGTACTGCTGCTGGACGAGCCGACCGCCGGCGCCGACCCGGTGACCCGCGATGCCTTGCTGTCCGTCGTCGCCGCCCGCGCGCGAGCCGGTGCCGCCGTTTGCTACACGACGCACTACCTACCTGAGCTCGACCAATTGGCGGCCACGATCGCCGTCGCCGCGCACGGACGGGTGATCGCCCGCGGCGAGCGGACGACGCTGCTCAGTGGTCTCACCGACGTCCCGGAGCCGAGCCTGGACGACCTTTACCGGCGTCTGACCAGTGGCGCGGACAACCGTCTCACGGGAGACGACCGTGTCGGCTGACCGTGCCATGGCGCTGATTCGCCTGAATGCGATCCTGTTCGCACGCGATCCGGGCCCGCTCATCGGTCGCGTCGCGATGCCACTGGTGCTGATCACGCTGATGCGCCCGCTCTACGCCGCCGCGATCGGGTCGGTGGCCGGCACCGCACAAGCCGTGGCCGGCATGCTCGTCACGTTCTCGCTGCTCGGCATGTCCATTGTGGGCAGCTCGATCCTGGTCGAACGGATGTGGCACACCGCCGAGCGTCTACGGTCGAGCCCGGCCGCCATGGGCGAGCTGCTGCTGGGCAAGGCAGCGCCGGCGCTCGCTCTGCTCGTCGTGCAACAGGCTGTGATCCTCGGGTACGGCCGACTGGCCTTCGGCCTGCGCATCGCGTCGCCATGGTTGCTCGGCGGCACGGTGCTCGTCTGGGGAACGACGTTGGTGTGCATCGGAGCGATGCTCGGCACGCTTGCGCGGAGTGGCGGTGGCCTGAGCGCGATGGTCGATCTCGGTAGCCTGACGCTCACCGGGCTCGGCGGCGCGTTCGTGCCGCTCGATCTTCTGCCGGGCTGGGCAGAAGCGGTCGCACCCGCCTCCCCCGGGTATTGGGCCATGCGCGCGATGGACGCGGCGTTCACGGGGAACGTACAGGCCGCCCTGACCGGCTGGCTGGCGCTCGCCTCGTTCGCCGTCGCGGCGGCCGTGATTGGCGGCTTCCGGCTGCGACGCGGCTGGGGCCGCGGCACACCGGCGTGAACGCGGCCGCTAGGCGCGACGCCGGGACCACCAGCGAGAGCGGCGAGCCGGACGCGTCGGTGCATCGCCCCGCATGACCGCCTCGGTTGTGGCTGCGTCGGTCGTGGCTGCGTCGGTTCTGACTGCCGGTGCCGCGGCCGCCGCGGCTCGAGCATCGCGCCACTCGCGCACAACGGCATCGACGTCGACCGGCTTCACCGCGACCGGCGGCCCATCCACCGGTCCGCGCCGCGCTAGCAAGATGCGGTCGTTGAGATCGGTCACGACCTGCCGGACGGCCGTCTCGGTGCGCTTGCGGGCCAGCGCAGCCGGCAGATCCTCGATCTCTTTACGCAGCGCCAGCGCCGGCGGCAGGCCGGCCGCGGCAATGCTCTCCCGGCGTACGAGTCCCTTGAGCCACCACTCGGCGTCGTACTCCTCGCCGTTGTTCGGCAGCGGTTCGCCGGCGCCGGGCAGGTTGTCGAAGTCGCCGCGCTCCTGTGCTTCACGCAGTTGCCGGTCGATGCGCGTCTCGTACCAGCTCGCCATGCTCGCCTCCCGCCCGGCCGGAACCGCGCGGCCTCGGCCGCACGCGGTCTGGACCAACGAGGATACCCGGCCGCTTCGGTCAGCCGGCCCACGCTTGCCGGGGTACGGTGACGTCGGCGCGCATCCGGGTCGACTCTTCGATCGCGAGCGCGATCAGGTGATCCTGGCAGGCCTGAGCGAGTGGGTACGGCGGCTGCGCGTCGCCGCGAGCCCACGCGCCGGTCGCCTCGACGATCGCGGCCACGGCAATGTCGTCGTCGGACATCCCGCTGCCGACGAACGGGTTGCGGTAGACGACGTCGCCGTCGAAGCTGATGTGCTTGAGGTCGAGACCCTCGAGATTCAGGTCGATGCCCGTCTGGCGACGCGACAACTCCGACGCGATCGGCGTGGTCGGATCGTGCAATCGGACCACCGTGTCGTCGACGATCTCGCCGGCGCTGCCCCGGATCACGATCCGCCTCGTACGCAACGGGTTCCACCACTGGTTGTCGGTGAAGTCGTAGACACCCATCCGATCGCCGAAATCGATGGTGGCCAGCGTCGTCGTCGCCGGTCGGGGCACCGCGTCGTGCGTCCAACCGTCGGGAGTCAACGGATCGACCAGCGGCGCGACGAAAGCTCGGGCGTTGACCGTCGCCGGCTCGTACGCGACGCCGAGCAGCCCGCGGATCAGGGAGATCGCGTGGTAGAGGTGGGTCGAGCACACCTGGACCGACGTCGGGTCTCCGATCATCCCCCGGTCGACGACTTCGCGCCGCGCGGCATGGCCCGGCATCAGTAGATACTGCT
>DASQPR010000608.1:0-3295 GCA_035643815.1 Micromonosporaceae bacterium
GTTCGCGGCGCCGGTCCACTGCTCGATCCGCCGGCGCCTGACGAGACCGTGGCGGCCGCCGGCGGCCCCGATCTCGCGGACGTGATCGGCCAGGAGCTTGGCCGGCGCGCCGTTGAAGTCGCCGCAGCCGGCGGTCACCACGTGTTCTTCGTCGGGCCACCCGGTGCCGGCAAGACCATGCTGGCGCAGCGTCTGCCATCGGTCCTGCCGCCGCTGGACGATGCGTCCGCGCTGGAAGTGACGGCCGTGCACTCCATCGCGGGCACATTGCCACCGGGCGCACCGATGATCCGGCGAGCACCATTCCAGGCGCCGCACCATACGTCGACGCCGACGGCGCTGGTCGGCGGCGGTGCCGGCCTCGCGCGGCCCGGCGCGATTTCGTTGTCCCACCGCGGCGTTCTCTTCCTCGACGAAGCGCCCGAGTTCACCGGCTCGGCGCTCGAGGCGCTGCGCCAGCCGCTCGAAGAAGGGCAGGTCACCATCCACCGATCCCGTGGTTACGCCACTTATCCGGCGCGCATACAGCTCGTCCTGGCGGCAAACCCGTGCCCGTGCGCCAAACCCGCGGGCGACTCGTCCTGCGAGTGTTCACCGCTGACACGTCGCCGCTACCTGGCGAGGCTGTCCGGTCCATTGCTGGATCGAGTCGACCTGCGAATCGACTTGGACCCCGTCACGTCGGCGCAGTTGGTCCGCGAGGACGTGACGGCCGAGGGTTCGGAGCCCGTCCTGCGGCGAGTGGTGGCCGCCCGCGACACCGCGGCCGCGCGCTGGGCGCGGTTCGGCGGCCGTACGAACGCCGAGGTCTCCGGCGCCCAGCTCCGCGACCGCGAATTCCGCCTCCCCGTCGCGACGACGCGGCGATTGACCGACCACATCGACCGCGGCCTGCTGTCGGCTCGCGGATTCGATCGGGTTCTCCGCATCGCGTGGACGGTCTGCGACCTGGACGGTCGTGATCGCCCGGACAAGGACGACATCGACGAAGCGCTCTATCTCCGAGGCGGCGCCCGATGACCCCCGACCGGGAGCGGATGTCCCGCATCGCGCTCGCTTATCTGGTCGAGCCGGGCAACCGTGACCTCGCGCTCCTCGTCGACGAGCTTGGTCCGGTCGACGCACTCGACCGCGCGATCCGCGGCGATGCAGCGAAGTCGCTGGGTGACGTCGTGCGTGCGCGGGCGGACCGGCGCGATCCGTACGACATCGCCGCCGGCTTGCTCGCCCGTACGGTCCGGGTCGGCGCGCGCGTCGTGACACCCGAGGACGACGAGTGGCCACTTCAACTCGACGATCTGCGCCGGATCAGTCGCGACACGGGTCAACGCGTGGACCAGGACGTGTTCCCGCCGGTCTGCCTGTGGCTCCGTGGAGCGCCGCCGTTGGCCGATGTCGTCAACCGATCGGTGGCCGTGGTCGGAGCCCGCGCGTCGACTCCGTACGGCAACCACGTCGCGACCGAGCTGTCGTATACGTTGGCCGAACGTGGCTGGTGCATCGTCTCCGGCGGTGCGTACGGCATCGACGCCCAGGCCCATCGCGGCGCGCTCACCGCCGGCGGCTGTACGATCGTGGTCCTCGCCTGTGGCATCGACCGCGCCTATCCGATGGCGCACGCGAATCTCTTCGAACGTGTCAGCGAGGACGGCCTGTTGCTCTCTGAATGGCCGCCGGGCGCCGACCCGCACCGGCATCGCTTCCTCGTTCGCAACCGTGTGATCGCGGCGCTCACCCGCGGGACGGTGGTCGTAGAGGCATCCGCGCGCAGCGGCGCCCGGCAGACGGCCGGCCGGGCCGAACTGCTCGGACGCTCCACCATGGCCGTCCCGGGCCCGGTGACTTCGGCCATGTCGGTTGGGACGCATCAGATTCTGCGTACGCTCGGCGCGCGACTGGTCACCAATGCGGCCGAGGTGATCGAGGAGGTCGGGCGGATCGGGGATGATCTGGCGCCGCTCGTCCGCGGTCGCGAGCGAGATCGTGACCGCCTCGGGGCGACGCTGGGTCAAGTGCTCGACGGCGTTCCGGCGCGGCCACCGGTCGGTCCACAGCAGATCGCGGCGACCGCGGGCCTGCCGCTGCGCGTCGTGTTGCGTGCCCTGCCGGCGCTGCGCGATGACGGCTTCGTCCTGGAGGATACGTCCGGGTGGCGCCTGGCACCCCGACGACGGGCGTCCTGACCGTGATGCCTATCGCCCCAACGACAGACGTCCCGACGGGTCGGCGAGCGGGGCGAGTCAGCCTTCGGCGCACGCCTGGTAGGCAGCCAGGACCTCGGTCCAGCCGCCGTCAGAAGCGAAGCGATCGTGATCGTCGTCCGACACGAATCCGCTGTGGCGCAGCGTCACGTCGGCGATGAGATCATCGTCCGCAAGGTCTCCGGTGATGTCGCCGGCGAACCGGACGTCGAGCTCTGTCGGATCGGGTGCGCGGACGCCGAGCGTCCACACCATCGTGATCGCCGTCCCATCCTGGATCGCCTTCACTGCTCCCCAGGTGAACTCGTCACCGTTCTTGCTGATCTCGTATGCGCGGCCGCCGACGTGTGGCTCGATCACCACGTCGGCAAGATCGGCGCCGCTGGCCGAGAACGCCGGCGGCCACCACTCACCGATCCGAGCGGTGAAGGTCGCGTAGGCGTGCGCTCGCGAACAGTTCAGGGCCAACGTACGCACGACCGCAGGCAATCCGCCCGGCGGGTCGGCCGCAGCCTCGGCGCTGATGCCACCCATCGGCTCGGCCAACGGAGCCTCGGGGCTGACGCTACCCATCGGCTCGGTCGGCGTAACGATGCTCACCCCCGCACCGGGTTGGTCATCCGACGCGACAGGGCTGACCCCGATCGCGGGTTGGTCGGCCGAAATCACCCGGCTGACGCCGATCGCGGGTTGGTCCGATGACATTGGCTGTCCTTCGTCCATGGCATCGATCACCTCCCTAGGGTGTCATCCTCCACCTTCAGCGCCAAGGCGACCTCGCTCGGCGACCGACCAGCGCCGGCCGGCGCTCGTACCGCGCCAGCGCCAGCTCCGTGCGGGGGACGGCGCGTGGGTGTGTCTGAGTCATGCAGGCGCCGGCACCCGAGCCGCGCGCCGTGAGCACAGTGCGCGCGTGCGCGGCGTTCGTGCCGGCGCCTGGTCCGTGCAGCGCGCCGCGACGGACTCCGGCACGCGTGCCCGGCGCCGTGCAAGCGCCAGCTCCGTGCGGCGAACCGTGGCGCCGCCCGGCGCGCCGCCGTTGACGCACGGACTCCCGGCCGGCACCGTCACCAGATATGACCGGACGCGGCGAG
>DASQPR010000609.1:0-2043 GCA_035643815.1 Micromonosporaceae bacterium
CGTTGGCGAAGAAGACCGTGCCCTCCACGTTGTGGCCGTCGATCGAGAATGCCACCGAGTCGCCCGTCTGAGGGTGCCCGGACAACCCGAGTGCATGACCGATCGCCGCCCACGCGGCCGGCCAATCAGTGACCGGCCCGCTCGACGCCGTCACCGGCGTCGCCGTCCGACCGGCGAAGCGGTTCAGATACTCGACGAGGGTATGGAAGTACAACGCGCCGCCCTTGGTCATCGCGTCGAACTCGTCGGCCCAGTCGTCACCGGGCAGGAAGCCGCTGGTGACCATCCGCAGCGACGTCCCGCCGCCGGCACGCGCCTCGATCATGAAGTCGAATGCGATGAACCGGCCGTCCGGCTCGGGGTCCTCGCCGTAGGCGAATCGGCGTCCCGGCTCGGACGCCGTCACCTTCTGGTCGCCGAAGATGAGTCGGACAACGCCGTCGGCCACCTCGTTCTTGCCCATGAACCAAGAGTCGATGCCGGGCCCGGTGGCGATCGCGGTCCAGACTTCGTCGATGGTCGCGTTGACGTCGGCCCGATCTTCCTGGCTGAATTCGTACCCCATGTCAGGCATCTCCCTCGGCGAAGAACGCGGTGAGCGCGGGCGCGATGACCGCCGCTTTGACCTGGTGCGTCTGGCCGGGCAACGTCTCACGCCGCGAGTCGGACAGCAGCGCGGCCACGGCATCCTGGGCGTGGCGCATCCACGCCGGGCTCTTGCCGCCATCGCCGCACCAGACCGGCGCCTCGATCGATCCGATCGCCTTGCTGAGCTCGGCCGGGATGCCCTTACCGGTCTGGCTATCGCCGAGGATGGCGAAGTCATAGGGCAATGTCGGCGCGACCGCCTTGAGCTTCTTCCAGGCCGGCAGGACCCGCATGATGTAGGGCACGAAAGCCGGGGCGCCGACCATTTTCGTCATGAAGTACGCCACCGTGTCGCCGTTGCGACCACGCGCCAGCATGTCGTCGATCTGCTGCAGATAGTCCGCCGGCGGTGCCGGACGGCTGTCGTCGACGACCATCGGCGCTTCGTAAATGGCCAGTTTCGTCACCTTGTCGGGCAACGCCGCCGCGGCGCGCAGCGCGAGCACCGCGCCGGATGAGGTGCCGTGGACGCACGCGGATCCACCGGCCACGTCGATCAGCGCCTCGACGTCTTCGACCTCGCGCTCCCGTGCGTACGGCTTCGTGTCGCCGCTCTCGCCTCGGCCGCGGCGGTCGTAGGTGTACACGGTGAAATTGGTCGCAAGCAGCGGGGCCAGATCTGGCATCGGGCCGAATTGGCGGCTGCAGAACGCTCCGTCGACCAGGACGAGCGGCGGGCCCGATCCGGTCCGGTCATATCCGATCGATGTTCCGTCGGCTGACGTCACAATGCTCATGGCTGCTCATGTCCCGTCTCGTTAGTGGGTTCGATGTTCTTGACGCTCGGATGTACGGCCACCACGATGCGGTGATCGCGTCCACCGGTGGCGTTGTCGTCGTGGTATTTCGAGACCAGAGCGGCGACCGCGGACGCCAACTCCTCGACGAACGCAGATCGATCGCGTGCGCTGGCAAACCGCACCTCGCCGTCGATCGCGAACGTCGCAACACGCTTGCCGGCCTTATCGGCGCCGCCAATCAGGGCGCCGACGTCGCGGACGAGCTTCGCCGCGACGGCGAGCAGCCAGCGTGCGGACAAACGGTCCGGCGCACGGGCCGGGTCGGGCGCGACCGCTGAGAGGGCCATCGGCGAGATCACATAGGACGCGGCGGTCGCCCGCAGCACACGCTCGGTCATGTTGCCCTTGCGGCGCTCGGCCACCAGCTCGACGAGGCCGTGCTCCTCCAACGCGCGAAGGTGGTAATTCACCTTCTGCCGAGCCAGGCCGACCTTGGCCGCCAGGCTCGTTGCCGAACCCGGCTCGGCCAGCGCGGCCAACAGGCGAGCCCGCGTCGGATCGAGCGAGACCTCGGCCGCTGCCGCGTCTTCGATGACTGCGATGTCGTGCATGGCTCCACGATGCCACCGACAACTTTCCTTGTCAAGACAAACCG
>DASQPR010000610.1:0-2202 GCA_035643815.1 Micromonosporaceae bacterium
GCGATGGTCGCGTCAGCAGCCGCTGTTTCCCCCGATCCTGACGTTTGGCGTCCTTCTCTTCGGCTTGTTGTTCCTGACGACGATGCCGACGTCGATCGCGGTATTTTTCTCCTTGATCGTTGCCGGGGTATTCGCGTTCATCTCGGTCGGCCGCCACCGCCGCGCCACGCCGACAGAGCCGACCCGACCGACCCGCGGCCGGCGCCACAGCTGACGCCACTCGCGTCGGCTTCATCACATTCAGCATGTGAGACACATTTGCCCAGTTCGGACGCGGCGGTCAGGATTGCCTAGAGGTCCGATAGGGAATACGGGTACGCGCGGCCGGGTTGGCGCTGGAGGTGGCTGAGAGTCGCGGCGTGACAACAACCGCAGTCACGGCGTAGGCCGTGGCTCGGTGCGGAGGTCGGAAATGCAATTTCGCGTACGGCAAGTCTTCTCGTTCCCGAATCCGGTGAACGAGGTCTCGGCGCGACTCGTTGCCGGTGGAGTCGTGGTCATGGCAGCGGCCACAATCATCTTCGATCAGCCGTGGCTCACCGCACTCATCGCGTATGGATTCCTGGCCCGCGTCCTCACCGGCCCGACCGCGAGCCCGCTGGGACAGCTCGCCACCCGAGTCGTCTCGCCGCGCCTGCCCGTGTCGCCGAAGCTCGTCGCCGGCCCGCCCAAACGATTCGCACAGGGGATCGGCGCCGTGTTCTCGGTCACCGCCGCCGTCCTGGCGCTCGGATTCGGCCAGACGACCATCGCGTACGTGCTGCTCGGCCTGCTGATCGTTGCGGCGACGCTCGAGTCGGTCTTCGCGCTGTGCCTTGGCTGCAAGATGTTCGCCGTACTGATGCGGATCGGCGTCATCCCCGACGAAGTCTGTGCCGAGTGCAACAACATCTGGTCACGCGTACCCGTGCCGGCCGCACAGTAGTCTCACGCGGTCAACCCGGGCGAATCGTGAACTGAAGCCGCGACTCGCGCCCGTCGGCCGGCGGCGCATGCCACACCTGAGCCATCGCGGCGCCACGCCCGACCGGCCGGCGCACCAGGAGCGCCGTGTCGATGTCGAGGGCGAACAGCTGCCACGCCACCTGTGGCGTGGCCCGCGTCAGCACGGCCACCCGCCGCACGACCGATTCATCGGCGACCCGCGACGCTCGGCCGCGCACACAGGCCTCGTCGTCAGAATCATCCGGCGGATATGCATGCAGTGCGTATCGCCCGTCGCGCTCTAGATCACGACGCTTCGGAGTGTCCAAGAGGCAGCAGAACAACCCGTCGTCGGTGACGACCGGCGAGACCGGATGCAGCCGGGGACCACCGTCCGGTCGGATAGTGGCGAGATAGCCGAGACCCGAACCGTACTGGTGGAACACGCCTCGGACGCCGGCGGCCAGAGACGGCGCGGCGTGGGCGAATTCGAACCAGGTGGCCATGGTGTCCAGTTTATCGAACGTACGTTCGAAACGGAACATGCAACCTCGACTCATAGCGCAGCTCGGTGGGCGAATCTCGCGACCGGTCCGGTGCGGCGGTAGGCTGCCCGGGTGTTGCTCTCGGACCGCGACCTCGTCGCCGAACTCAAGTCGGGCACTATGCGCCTCGAACCGTTCGAGCCGGCTCTGGTCCAGCCATCCAGCGTCGACGTACGCCTGGATCGATTGTTCCGCGTGTTCAACAACCACCTCTACACGCACATCGACCCGTCGATCCAACAGGACGACCTGACCTCGTCGGTCGAGGTGGCCGACGGGCAGGCGTTCGTGCTGCACCCGGGTGAGTTCGTCCTCGCGTCGACGCTCGAGGTCATCACGCTGGGCGATCAGCTCGCCGGGCGCCTCGAAGGCAAGTCCAGCCTCGGTCGGCTCGGCCTGCTCACGCACTCGACCGCGGGCTGGATCGATGCGGGCTTCTCCGGCCACGTGACGCTGGAGTTGTCCAACGTCGCCAACCTGCCGATCAAGCTCTGGCCGGGCATGAAGATCGGGCAGCTGTGCATTTTCCGGCTGTCGTCGCCCGCCGAGCACCCCTACGGTTCGACCGTGTACGGCTCTCGCTACCAAGGACAGCGCGGCCCGACGCCGAGCCGGTCCTACCAGAACTGGCGCACGTGGCCAACCGGCGAGCGATGACCGGTGCGAGCGCCGACCGCGGCTGATCACACCTGACCGCACCTGATCGCATCTGACCGCGGCTAACGTCAAGGTG
>DASQPR010000611.1:0-2168 GCA_035643815.1 Micromonosporaceae bacterium
CTCCGACCGGTTCGCCTCGCCCACTCGTCCCATCGGGCCTGGCGGCGACGCGCATCATGGCGGACCGGCCGCCCTCCCCGACGCCGGGCTGCTGCTCGGCCGCGACCGGCGCGGCGTGCCAGTCTTGCTCCAGTTGGACCCGAACCGCACAACGCCGCTGCGGCTCGCGGTCGTCGGGGGGCCAGTCGCCGCGCGTGTCTTGTCCCGACGGCTACGAGCGCTCGCCGACGGCTCCGGTACGGCACCGACCGTGCCGGTGGCGATGGCCACGTTCGACCACGTGACGCCGGCCGACAGCGCGACACTGGCGAGCGCCGACGTCGTCGTATGCCAACCGATCTCGCAACCGGAGGCGGCACTGGTAGCGACCGCGTTGCGGCTGACCCGGGCGGGCGCCTGGCTGTCACGCATCGAAGGCGACATGATCGCGATCATCAGTGACGGTGCGGTGCGCTGGGCGCAACTGTCCGCACCGGCGGTAGAAGCGCGCCGCTCCACCGGTCTCGCCGGTCTAGCCGGGCTTGCTCGCACATGACAGGATGCCGCGCATGAGTTATCTGATCCGGCTAGCGGTCAGCGCGGTCGCACTGTGGATATCCACCCTGTTGATCAGTGGTGTCCATCTCACCACCGATTCGGACGCGAAGAAGGTCGGCACGATCGTCGTCGTGGCGGCCATTTTCGGTCTTATCAACATGTTCCTGCGGCCGATCATCAAGACCATCGGCTGCGGCCTGTACGTCCTCACCCTCGGTCTCATCGCGATCATCGTCAACGGCCTGCTTTTCTGGTTCGTCAGCTGGATCGCCGGCGGACTCAACCTGCCGTTCCATGTCGACAACTTCTGGCCGAGCGCGGTCTTTGGCGCCCTCGTCGTGGGCGTGGTGAGCTGGCTGCTGAACCTGATCGTGCCGGACGGCGACAAGTAAGGGCGAAACCTAAGACGGCAAGGCGACGAGGAACAAAACCCGCCAAACCCGCGGCGACCGGCTCGGCCCGATCGAGCCGGTCGCAGCGTGTCTGTCACCAGTGCCAAGCCACTCATGGGTACGGATGACCCACGCGCGCCCGTCGAGATGACGCGCATCACGCGGCCGCGAAACGAGCGCATGCCGTCCGGGGCCTTACCGTAATGTGCATGGGTCTGCGACGCGGTTATCTCTCCGGTCTCGCGGCGTACGTGATGTGGGGTTTCTTTCCGATCTACTTCCACGATCTGCGGCCGGCGGGCGCGGTGGAGATCCTGGCCCACCGCATCGTGTGGTCGGCCATATCCGTCGCCGTGCTCATCACGGTGATCCGCCGCTGGGGCACGCTTCGCGACCTGACCCGCCGACCCGGTACGGTCGCCGGGATCGCTTTCGCAGCCGTGCTGATCGCGTTCAACTGGGGCACCTATATCTACGGCGTGAACTCCGACCATGTGATCGAGACGTCGCTCGGCTACTTCATCAACCCGTTGCTGTCAGTGCTGTTGGGCGTGTTCGTGTTCCGCGAGCGACTCAGCTCGGCGCAGTGGGTCGCGATCGGAATCGGAGCCGCCGCCGTCGCCGTCATCACGGTCGACTACGGGCACCTCCCGTGGATCGCGCTGATTCTGGCCGCATCGTTCGGCTCGTACGGACTCGTGAAGAAGCGGCTCGCGCTGCCGCCGGCCGAGGGCCTCCAGATGGAGGCGACGATTCTGCTCTTGCCGGCGCTCGGCTATCTCGGATGGCTAACGGCCGCCGGCCGGTCGACCTTCACCAGTGTCTCGCCGGGACATACCGTGCTGCTCCTGCTGTCCGGAATCATGACGGCGTTGCCGCTGCTGTTGTTCGCCGACGCTGCCAATCGCATCCCGCTAGCCGCCCTCGGCATCCTCCAATACACGACGCCCGTCCTGCAGCTCATCGTCGGTTTGCTGATCTTCCACGAGCCACTACCACCGGCGGAGCTCGCCGGCTTTGCACTCGTGTGGCTGGCGATCGCGATCTTCACGTGGGATGCGCTGCGTCGCGCGCGCCGTACCCGTACAGAACCGTTGCCGCACGACGGACCGGCTCCGGCGACGGCGCTCGCACTCGACCGGGGCGGCTCTTGACGCCGCCGCCCCGTAGGCCCAGCCACCCCGGAGTAGGCGCTAAGTCAGCTTGTATTCCAGCTGCAGCTTTCCGTCGGGCCCCACG
>DASQPR010000612.1:0-3215 GCA_035643815.1 Micromonosporaceae bacterium
CCGTGCCGCCTGGTCATCGTGGTGCGCGCCGATGGCAGCATCTCCGACCGGAGCCGGCTGGACGCCGAGATCGTGGTCGGTGGCCGGCTCGGCCCATGCGAGGCCGTTGTGCTGCGGATGCAGGGCCGACTCGCGCTACACGCCGAGTCAGTGGTACAGCCGCTACTGGCGCCGGACGTACCGGTCGTTTCCTGGTGGCACAGCGAACCGCCGCAGAGGATCGCGAACGACCCGCTCGGCGTCTACAGCGACCGCCGGGTGACCGACTCCGCCCAATCCTCCGATCCGATCGCGGCGCTGCACACCCGAGCCGTCGACTACGCCCCCGGGGATACCGACCTCGCGTGGTGCCGCATCACGCCATGGCGAACGCTGGTGGCTGGCGCATTCGACACGATCGAATCGCCGGTGACGAGCGCGACCGTCACCGCGCCCGCGTCGGACCCGACCGCGGCGCTGATGCGCGGCTGGCTCGGATCGCGCCTCGGGCACATGCCGCGGCTCAAGGCCACGAGCGAATTCCCCCGCATGCGGGAGGTGAGCCTGCACTGCGCGAACGGCGACAACATCTCACTCACCCGCGACAACGATTCGGCCGTGCTCAAGCGCACCGGCCAGCTCGACCGTGATCTTCCACTGACCCGGCGCCCCCTCGGTGACGAGTTGGCCGAGGAGTTGCGCCGGCTCGACGCCGACGAGATCTACGCGGCCGCTCTGGGTGCATTCGCGGGGATGAAGAAGCTCAACGAGCGACCGGCCACCCGGGTGCATGTCTGGCAGGATCCGGCGGTCTCGGAGGCGCCCGAGGAGGTCACCAAGCCGTCGGCGCGAAGCAAGTCGGCCGTCGCGGCGAGGTCGAGCAAACCTCGTTCGGCCGTGTCCGCGAAAGCCCGCACATCCGGTACGGGCGCCGCGCCCCGGAAATCGAGCGCCGACGAAACGGGCGGCCGATGAGACAAGCCCGTGTCATCATCCACGCCAACGCCGACGTGCTCGCGTCGGCAGTGGCCGCCCGGCTTGCCGTACGGCTGATCGACGCCCAGGCCGAGCACGGTTCCGCGTCGGTCGTGCTGACCGGCGGCCGGATCGCGGAGAAGATCTACACCGCGCTGGCCGAGGCGCCGGTCCGCGACGCCGTCGCGTGGGACCACGTCGATTTCTGGTGGGGCGACGAGCGGTTCCTGCCCAGTGGCCACCCGGATCGCAACGAGACACAGATCCGATCCGCGCTCCTCGACAAGCTGCCGCTGGCCACCGACCGGGTCCACCCGATGCCCGCGTCGGATGAGCCGGACGGCGACGATCCCGAGGCCGGCGCAATCCGGTATGCCGAGGCGCTCGCCACTGCCGCCGCCGGCCACGGCGAATTACCCCGCTTCGACGTCGTGTTGCTCGGCATCGGCGAGGACGGGCACGTCGCATCCGTGTTCCCAAACCACCCGCTCGTGGACCCGAGTCGGCCAGTATCGGCCGTACACGACAGCCCGAAGCCACCACCGATCCGTACCACCCTGACGCTGGACGCGCTGAACTCGGCGCACGACGTGTGGATCCTGGGCTCGGGTGCCGAGAAGGCGGACGCCGTGGGACGGGCGCTGGCTGGGGCGAACCCGTACGAGGTTCCGGCGGCCGGCGTACGCGGGACCCGATGCACGCTGTGGCTCCTGGACCGGGCGGCCGCGGCCGGCATGACACACCAGTAGCGCGTTGGCTTACCGGGGTCGGGTTACCGGGGTCGGCGGGCGCGGAGTTCGGCCAGCGCCTCATCGAGCAGCGCGGCGCCCTCGGCGTCCGAGCGACGCTCCTTCACGTACGCGAAGTGGCTCTTGTACGGCTCGGCATGCGGTGGTGGCGGCGGATCGGCCGGGTCGAGACCGCACGGCAGACCGCAGTGCGGGCAATCCCAAGTCACCGGCGGATGCGCCTCGGCCGCGAATGACGGCTGGACCCGGTGCCCATTGGCACACCAATACGTGAACTGCCGACGTGGTGCCGGCTCGCTGTTTTCGCTAAGTCGCATCGGGCCGCCGCCAACACGGCTGCCTCGAATTGCATTGCTGGCCACTGCCGCGTGCTCCTGTCGTGGGGGATCGACGGAGAACCGCACAGGTGGGAAACGCCTGCGCGCGACCGGGGCTCCGGTCGCGCGGTCAATCGTAAGACTTCTTGCTGATTCGCGCGCTACCTGAGACCCGCGCGTCCGGCCGGAACTGGTTTTGTTGGCGTCAGTCCGATCCGGATTGGTCGACGTGTCAGCCGGTCTTCAGCCGGAGCCAAAGGCCGAAGCCGACAATGCACGCGAACCAGACAATGCCGACGAGTACCGTGAACAAGTCGAGGTTGCGCTCCGCAACGGATGAACCGGACAGGCTTGACGTCACGCCGCCGCCGAACATGCTCGACAGGCCGCCACCCTTGCCCCGGTGCAGCAGGATCAGCAGCGTCAGGATCACGCTCGTGATGGCGAGCAAGGTGATCATCAGGTACGGGAACCACATGGTGGGTGCTGTGTCCTCTCACATACGGCGGCCCATCGGGAGCGGCATCGGCAAGGATAGCCGGCCCCGACCCGGCCACGGTAACCGACCGGATCCCGATCCGGTAAACCGCGGGTCGGTCCCGCGACGCCGCGGACCGGTCGGTCCAGGCGGCGCGGGTTGCGCCCAAACGATGGTGGTGCGGTGCACCGCCGAGACCGGCGAACCTAACGCGTGGCGAACGCAACGCGGGCGAACCCAACGCCGGGCCGAACCCAACGCCGGGCGAACCTAACGCGGCACGAACCCAACGCCGGCCGAACCTAACGCGGGACGAACCTAACGCGGGACGTGTTCGCGGTAGCGGCAGATCGCGACGAACTCGTCGACCTTCAGACTGGCGCCGCCGATCAGTGCCCCGTCGATGTCCGGTTCAGCCATGATCGTCGCGATGTTCGCCGACGTGACAGATCCGCCGTAGAGAATCCGTACGGTGGTCGCGGTTTCCTGGTCGAAGCGTTCGGCCAACCGCGCCCGGATCGCGCCGATCACCTCCTGAGCGTCACCCGGCGTCGCGGTCTTGCCGGTGCCGATAGCCCAGATCGGCTCGTAGGCGATCACGACGTCGCGAACTTGCTCGGCGGTCAGCCCGTCGAGCGCTGCGTCCAGCTGGCTCGTGCAGTGCGGGACGTGACCGCCGCCCTCACGGACCTCCAGCCCCTCGCCGACGCAGAGTAT
>DASQPR010000613.1:0-3012 GCA_035643815.1 Micromonosporaceae bacterium
CCTCGCATTCGTCAAATGTGCCGTACCGCCGCACAAGCACACCGAGGACCTGCGGCGCCGTGTCGCGCAGCAGGTCCTCGATGCTCGGTTGTCCCGTCACTCGTGGTGTCTACAACTCCAGCCCGGATTCGTCCATCACCGGCCGCACCTCGATCGCGGTCAGCGCCGCGTCCGGGATCATCGCGGCCAACTCGATCGCGCGGTCCATCGAGTCGCAGTCGACGGCGTAGTACCCGGCCAGATACTCCTTCGTCTCGATGTACGGCCCGTCCGTCGCCGACGTGACACCGTCCCGTACGCGTACGGTCTTCGACTGCGTCGGATTCGTCAGAGCGGCCGTGCCGATGAGCTCGCCCGATTCGCGGATCTTCGGCGCGAAGGCGTCATGACCGGCGAAGACCGCGTTGCGCTCGTCCTCGGACAGCGCTTCGAACACGTCCTCGTTCATGTAGATCATCAGCAGGTACTTCATCGTGTGCTCCTCACGTCACGGCATCGACGCCCGCGCTCGTCCGGCGGCCGTCTCTCGCACGTTGGTCGGAGTCGACCGGCGCGTCTCGACATCACCGAGCGAACGTATCGCGAAAAGAATCTTGGCGGCTTCGTGTCGAGAACGACGGCGGTGCTCCGACCCACCCACGAAGACACCCACCCACGAAGGCATCCGCTGACGGGTGCGGAAGCGGAAGGAAGCCCGATGACCACCTCGACCACCGAGGCTACGAGCACGCTCGAGCGGGCCGGCCGGCGCGAGTGGATCGGCCTCGCGGTGCTGGCGCTGCCGTCACTGCTGATCTCGATCGACGTGTTCGTCATGCTGCTCGCGTTGCCGAGCATCAGTGAAGCCTTGCATGCCGGCAGCACGCAGCAGCTCTGGATCATGGACATTTACAGCTTCATGCTGTCCGGCTTCATGATCACCATGGGCACGCTCGGCGACCGCATCGGTCGACGGCGACTGCTGATGATCGGGGCGGCTGGATTCGGCATCGCTTCGATCGTGGCGGCGTACTCGACGTCGGCGCCGATGCTGATCGTCGCGCGCGGCGCCCTGGGGATCGCCGGTGCAACGATCGCGCCGTCCACGCTGTCACTGATCAGCACGATGTTCCGCGATGCCCGGCAGCGTAGCGCCGCGATCGGCATCTGGTTCTCCTGTTTCATGGGCGGCGCGGTGATCGGCCCGGTCGTCGGCGGCCTGTTGCTGGCCCACTTCTGGTGGGGCTCGGTTCTACTGCTCGGCGTACCGGCGATGGTGCTTCTGCTGGCCTTCGGTCGCGTGTTCCTGCCCGAGTACAAGGCGCCAACCGCGGGCCGTCTCGACCCGGTCAGCGTGCTCAGCTCGCTCGCGGCGATCCTGCCCATCGTGTACGGACTGAAGGAGCTCGCCCGCTCGGGCTGGCATCCGGTGCCGGTCGCGGCCGTCGTGGTCGGCGCCCTCGCCGGTGTGTACTTCGTGCGGCGCCAGCGCCGGCTCGAGCACCCGCTGCTCGACATGCGGCTGTTCGCCAACCGCAACTTCTCGGTGTCGCTCGGCACGATGTTTATCGGAACGATGCTGACCGGCGCGCTGATGCTATTTCTCACCGAACATCTCCAACTCGTCGAGGGCCTCTCGCCGCTGCGGGCCGGCGTGTGGATGCTGCCGGCCGTCGGAGCCTCGGTGGTATCCGTTCTCCTGTCGCCGTTGCTCGGCCGCCGTGTCCGACCGGCGTACCTGATCTCGGGTGGGCTGGTCGTCAGCGTGATCGGGCTCGTGTTGATGACTCAGATCGGCCCGACGTACGCGCCCGTGATGCTGGCCGTGGCGTGGGCCGTGTCGAACATCGGCGCGGGACCGTTCGTATCGCTCGGCACTCACCTCGTGCTGGGGTCGGTGCCGCCTGAGCGGGCCGGATCGGCGGCGGCGCTGAACGAGACGTCCGGTGAATTCGGGTTTGCGCTCGGCATCGCCGCACTCGGAAGCGTCGGGACAGCCGTCTACCGGTCCGTACTCGGTTCCCACCTCCCATCCGGAGTGCCCGCGGACGCGTCGCGTGCTGCCCACGACTCGCTGGCCGGTGCCATATGGGTGGCGCAGACGCTGCCCGACCAGGTCGGTGGCGCGCTGATCCAGGTGGCCCGGACCGCGTTCACCGACGGACTGCACGTCGCCGCGACGATCAGCGCCGTCCTGCTGCTGTGCCTCTCCGCCTGCGTCGTGACCATGCTCCGGCGGATTCCGCCGATCGGTGCCGAGCAGTCAGCAGATGCCGCCGAGCCCGCAGGCGCGCCCGACCTCGCTGACGTAACGAATTGATCGCTCCCACCTATCACCATCCACCGTCCATCCCGAAAGCGAGATTCGTCATGAACACCACCGCAACTGTCACCGCGACCGTCATCTCCGCCGACGGCACCACCATCGCGTACGACAGGGTCGGCACCGGCCCGGCCGTAATCCTCGTCGGCGGCGCGTTCCAGTACCGGTCCTTCGACCCGCGTACCGCCGAGATCGCGACGGCGCTGTCGGAGCGGTTCACTGTGTTCCACTACGACCGCCGCGGCCGGGGCGACAGTGGCGACATCCAGCCGTACGCCGTGGGTCGGGAAGTCGAGGACATCGCCGCGCTGATCGACGCGGCCGGTGGCCGGGCGTGCCTCTACGGCATGTCGTCCGGTGCACCGCTCGCGCTCGACGCCGTGGCGGCCGGTCTCGATGTGCCGAAGATCGCGGTCTACGAGGCGCCGTTCCTCGTCGACGGCGGCCGCGCGGTCGGCCCCGGTTATCCTCGAACGGCTCGACGGTCTGATCGCGGCCGACGACCGGACCGGAGCGGTCACCTTGTTCCTGACCGAGGCCGTTGGCGTGCCGGCCGAGTACGTCGCGGCCATGCGAGAGCAGCCGATGTGGCCGGGGTTCGAGGCGGTCGCGCCGACACTGGCGTACGACGCACGGATCATGGACGGCACGGTGGACGGTCATGCGTTGCCGGCGACGCGGTGGGCCGGGGTGACCTGTCCAGCGTTGAT
>DASQPR010000614.1:0-3140 GCA_035643815.1 Micromonosporaceae bacterium
AGAACGTCGTCTCAACATCTCGGCACCGCCGCTTGCTTGCTCTGCTGCACGAGCCAGCCGTGACCGGGGTAGTCGACGACGACGACGCTCACGGCTTCGTGGCCGCCGGACCCTGCCGATACCGGCTTGCCGGTGGCTTTCTGGACTTCGAACCAATGGGTCATGTCGACGCAGTCCGCGAGCAGGACGGTCGCCGGCGAGGCCGACGTGTTCAGCGCGGTGACCACCGGGTGGGAGCTCGGCTGGCCTTTCATGACGTGGTGGGCGTCCAGCAGGTCATGCAGGGCGACCTTGGCTTGTTGCCGCAGTGGGTCGGCGGCGTACTTGTCGATCGACGTGGCGTTCCAATCCGCCGTATGCGAGGCCGTCACGTACGCCGCGAGATAGCCGTTGTAGGCAGCGAGCGCCGCGGCCTTCGCGGCGTCGGCCGTCGACGAGTCGGCGGAGGCGACGGCTGGGGCCGGGATGACGCGCGCAGGCTGAAGCGCCGGAGTGGACGGCCCGGCGGGCGAACAGGCTGCGAGCCCGAACCCCGCGCAGGCAGCAACCATCATCACGGCCATGCGCACGCTGCCCCCGCAGTATGCGTGCGTCCGGTCCGGACGTGAAGAAATCACACGTCCTCCCACCTGCGACGCGTTACACCCTGCAACGACGATGACCCTCGCAGTGCATGCACGTCGATGTAAGCGGACGTACGGAGGAATCTCCCTGACCCGATGGTTGACCTCAGATGCCGGAATCGCGAATCGGCCTCGTGTCAGGTTGCAAGCCGGCGGTCCTCGTGCACAATGGATGCCTCGTCCGGCCGGTCAGAGTCCATCGGCATGTTGACTGACCACCGCGGGGCTGTGTTTCGGCGTCTGCGGGCCGGATCGATCCGAGTTGTGCGGCGGCGTTAACCGATGATCAGAATCGCCGCGAGCGCTCCGAGCAGCATGAACGGTCCGTACGCAATCGAGTCACGTCGCGTGATACGCCGCGCCGCCAGGAGCGCGATGCCAACGATGCCCGCGATGATCATCCCAAGCAGCACCCCGTAGACGGCGGCCCATGCACCGAACCAGCCGGTAACGAGCCCGGTCAGGACGGCGAGCTTGGCATCGCCGAGCCCCATCCCACGGGGCGAGACGAACACGATGACGAGGTAGAACGCGCCGGTCGCGAGGGCACACAGTACGGCGGTCAGCAATCGGTGCGGCGGTGCGCCGCCGACGGTGGCGATCGCCAGAAGCACAAGCGTCCCGGCGAGTCCCGCCGCGACGAGCCGATCCGGCAACCGGTGTACGGAGACGTCGACGAACGCGAGTGCCACACCGACGAGCGCCGCCCACGCGAACGCGAGAGTCCCGAGGTGTGGCCCGAGGAATCCAGCTAGCAGTCCGACTGACGCCGCACACGACAGCTCGACGACGACAGCCGGTGGGCCAACCCGCGTACGACACTTCGGGCATCGCCCGGACGGCCGCAGCGCGCTGACAAATAGCCGACCGCCGGACCCGACCAAGGCACTGTCACATTTCAGACACACGAGGCGCCAGTCCGTTTCGGCGGGGACCGAAAACGAGAAGATGGCGGCGCGTACGACGGGTCCGGCCGCGACGCCGATGACCACGCCGACCGCGAGCCAGAGCGGACTGAACACGCAGTCATCCTTGCCGACAGACGCCCGGTTACGCGACCCCCGGTTCGTACGACCCCGCTATCACCCCGCTATCACCCGACGCCGTTCGGGTCTGCGCGAATTGGCCGCGCCCCCATACGATCAACTTCGACGAACGGCGGCAGTCGGAGGGCGTACACGGTGGACGGCGGGGGCGATTTCGAGGAATTCGTCCGGGCGAAGCGCGGCGCGCTGGTCCGGTCGGCCTATCTGCTGACCGGTGACCCGCATCTGGCCGAGGATCTCGTGCAGTCGGCGCTGACACGTACCCACCGGTCGTGGTCGCGCCTGACCAACCCGGCCAACGCCGAGGCATACACCCGCAAGGTGATGTACCACCTGCAGGTGTCATGGTGGCGGCGCAACCGGGTGGCCGAGTCGTTCACCGATGAGGCGCCCGAGCCTCGACCGACCGGGGGACCCGGCGAGGCGACGGGGCTGACGAACCGGATGACGATCCACGGCGCCCTCGGGAAGTTGTCGGCTAAGCAGCGTGCCGTGCTGGTCTACCGGTACTTCGAGGATCGCTCGGAGGCGGAGACCGCCGAACTGATGGGCGTGCAAATCGGCACCGTGAAGTCGCAGACCGCGAAGGCGCTTGTCCGGCTCCGGGCTGTCGCGCCGGAGCTGGCCGAGCTCTATGCCGCTAGGGTGTCGGGCGCTGTCGCCGACGATGACGAGGACTGAGCGCGCTCGTGCTCGTACGCCAGTCGGCTGGATAGCCTGACCCGGTGCACATCCTGCTTCCGCCGTCCGAGACCAAGGCCGATATCGGCTCGTCCGCCCAACTCACCGACCGGACCGCGCCGGTCGACGTCGGTGCCCTGAGCGTTCGAGGCCTCACAGCCGCCCGGCGGGCCGTGCTGGCCGCCCTGATCGCGGTCAGCAAACGTGCGGACAGCGGGCTCGACGTGCTCGGTCTCGGACCGGGGCAGCGTGGCGAACTCGCCCGCAACATCGCGCTACGGCGCGCCCCGGCGTATCCGGCGGCCGAGATCTACACCGGCGTGCTCTACGCATCGCTGGACATCCCGACGCTCCCGCCGGCCGCGTCGGCCGAACTGGAGCGCTCGGTGCTCGTGTTCTCCGGTCTGTGGGGCGTCGTCCGGCTGACCGATCGCATCCCGCCGTACCGCTGCCCCATCGGCGTCACGCTGCCCGGCGTCGGCGGCCTGGCCGCGCACTGGCGACGGGCGTTGGCCCGACCGATGCGCGCCGTCGCGGCCGATGACCTCGTGCTCGATCTGCGATCGACGGGCTACGCCGCCATGTGGGCGCCGACGGGCGCGGCGATCGAGCGGACCGCGACCGTACGAGTGCTGAATGAGCGATTGATCGACGGCGTGGCGCGGCGCAGCGTGGTCAGCCACTTCAACAAGGCGACAAAGGGCCGGATCGTCCGCGACCTGGCCACCGCGGGCGCAGATCCGCACACGCCGGATCAGTTGGCCACGGCGCTGCGAGACCTCAAATACCC
>DASQPR010000615.1:0-2061 GCA_035643815.1 Micromonosporaceae bacterium
TCGATGAGCGGCCGGCCCCGGGCCGCCGTGACCATCCGGGCCGCGGCGGCGGCGATCGCGCTGTCGAAGTTGAGGACCGACAACACCAGGGTCTCGAGCACGACACATTCCGCGAACGTGCCAGAGACGGTGAGGATAGGCGAGCCCGGGAAGAACAGCTCGCCCTCCGCGTAGCCATCGATGTCGCCGTGGAATTCGTAGTCAGACAGCCAGGCTGCGGTCGCGCTGTCGACGACGCCGGCGGACCGCAAGAAGTCGAGGTCGACATCGGTGAACCGGAAGTCGGCCAGCATCTCGATCAGGCGTCCAGTGCCGGCGACGACTCCGTAGCGGCGGCCGGTCGGAAGCCGGCGGGCGAACACCTCGAACACGCAGGACCGCGACGCCGTGCCGTCACGTAGGGCGGCGTTGACCATCGTCAACTCGTAATGGTCGGTCAGCAGGCCGGCCCTGAGATCGCTCACAGTCCCTCAGCCTAGAGCGATCGATCGGGTACGCGGGTGTGAGGTCACTTACCGGCCGTCGGCGGGCGTCGGCCGCGGTTCGTGGCACGATGGAGGGCATGGCCGCGCCGCAAGTGATCCCCGTGGAGGAGCCCGAGATCGAAGAGGTCCCGGAGCGGGATCGGCCATGGGTCACCATCGTCTGGAACGACCCCGTCAATCTGATGTCGTACGTGACGTGGGTGTTCCAGAAGCTGTTTGGCTACAACAAGGAGAAGGCCGAGAAGCTGATGCTCGACGTGCACCACAAGGGCAAGGCGACCGTGTCGTCGGGCGCCCGCGAACGCATGGAGCACGATGCGTCGCGGCTGCACGCGTACGGGCTCTGGGCGACGGTGGACCAGCCCTGACGATGTTTCGGCGCAAAGGTTCCCGCTGCGTCGCGCGCCTCGAACCGTACGAGGTTCGAGCGCTGCGACAGGTGGCGGCGGAAGTGGTCGCACTGCTCACCGACGGTTTCGACCGGGGCGACCCGGTGGTCGAACGCCTGTTCCCCGACGTCTACCCGGACGACCCGGCGAGTACGGCCGATCTCCGGCAGTACATCGACGGCGAGCTCAAGACGGCCAAGATCGATCAGGCCGGCGCGATCCTCGCCGTGCTACCGGCCACCGGCGGCACCGAGGTGTCGCTCGACGACGAGGCGGCCGAGGCGTGGTTGCGAGCGTTGAACGACGTACGCCTCGCGCTCGGCATCCGTCTCGAGGTACGCGACGATACGGACCTCGAAGAGGAACTCGACGAGGCGGTGTTGCGTGACCCGACCTCGCCGCGCGTCGGTCAGCTCGAGCTCTACGGCTATCTCGGCCTCCTGCAGCAATCGCTGCTCGAGGCGCTGACGAGCTGACGGGCTGACGCAGGCTCAACTGCCCCGGTCCACCAGTCCACGGCGGACGGCCAGCAGCGCGGCCTGCGTACGGTCAGCGACGCCGAGCTTCATCAGCACGTTGGAGACGTGCGTCTTGACCGTCTTCTCGGACAGGGTCAGCACGCGGGCAATTTCGCGGTTCGACCGTCCGCGGGCGATCTCCGCGAGCACCTCGCGTTCGCGTGCGGTCAGCGGGGACGCGGCCACCGGGTCCGGCGCCATCAAGGCGGCCGCGACATCGGGCTGCAAGAGCGTATGACCCGCGTGTACGGACCGGATCGCGCTCGCCAGGTCGCGCGGCTCCACGTCCTTGAAGATCACTCCGGCCGCACCGGCCCGTACGGCGGGGACCGAAACGGCCGGATCGGTGAAGCTCGTGATGACGAGCACCCGGGCCGTGGATCCCGCCTCGCGGAGCCGGCCCAACGCCTCGACGCCGCCTACCCCGGGCATCAGCAGATCGAGCAGGATCACATCCGGCGACAACTCGACCGCCGCGGTAACACACGCCTCGCCGTCGGCCGCCTCGCCGACCACGTCGATGTCGTCCTGCAGCTCGAGAAACGTACGCAGACCGCGGCGTACGACCGCGTGGTCGTCGGCGATGAGGACGCGGATCGGTGCATCACCCATGCGGCACCTCCATCCGGATGGTCGTGCCCTGGCCCGGCTCCGACGCCACCGTTATCC
>DASQPR010000616.1:0-2105 GCA_035643815.1 Micromonosporaceae bacterium
AGCTCGTCCCGGCGATCGCGGGCAGGGCCGCCCACGTGACGGTGTTTCAGCGGACTCCGCCGTGGCTCCTGCCCAAGCCGGACCGCCGCTACGGGCCGATCCGAAGGGCGCTCTTCCGGCGCGTGCCAGCAGCCGCGCGCCTGTCCCGCGCCGGCACATGGGGGCTCACCGTTGTTACCGGGCGTGCATTGCTCGGCGGCCGCCTCGCCCGGTGGACGGTCGGCGGCGCGGCGCGCGCGCAGTTGCGGCTGCAGGGCCGCGGGCTGCGCGCGTCGATCACCCCCGACTACCGGCTCGGCTGTAAGCGCGTGCTGTTCAGCCACGACTGGCTGCCGACGCTCCGGCGCGCCGACGTCACGCTCGCCACCGCGGCGATCGCGGAGGTCAACCCGACCGGTGTACGCACCGCCGACGGCATCCAGCACGACTGCGACATCCTCGTGTACGGCACCGGCTTTCGCGCCACCGAATTTCTCGCGCCGTTGCGTGTGACCGGCGTCGGTGGGGCGCAACTCGACGACATCTGGGCCGACGGCGCCCGCGCGTACCTCGGCGTGGCCGTGCCCGCGTTCCCGAACATGTTCCTGATGTACGGCCCGAACACGAACACCGGCAACACATCCGTCATCTACTTCCACGAATCGCAGGCTCGCTACATCGTGCAGGCGGCCCGGCTGGTCGCCGCCGGCCGCGTGCTCGACGTCCGGCCCGACATCGCGACGGTGTACGACGATGAGATGCAGACGCGACTGGCCGGCAGCGTCTGGGCCGGCTGCGACAGCTGGTATCGCACGCCGGGCGGCCGTGTCGTGACGAACTGGCCGGGCACCGCGAGCGAGTATCGTCGCCGGACCGCGACACTCGACCCCGCCGACTACCGCGATCCGGCCGACTACCGCGATCCGGCCGATTATCGCGATCCGGCCGCCGCGGATGACCCGGCCAGCGCCGAGCGATCCGATGGCGAGCCAAACGTCATCCGGAAGTCGGCGAGGGTCACGGTCACTCCGGGCCGCAGCCCACGCAGGTAGGCCAGTGGCCCGTCGGCCGCAATCTGCCATTGCGAGCGGCCGACGTGTATGCGCGCCGTCGCCCGTACCCGTGTGGTCTGAGGTTGACCGTCCCGGCCCTGGACGACGCGGAAGCGGACCGGCCAACGACCTGGCAGCCGCACGCCGCGGCGCACAGACGCCGACGCAATCGGCTGGCCACCGATGCGCGCGTCCGCCGTGAAGTTGCCGGCCGCCGTGCCGAACGCGAAGTGCGCCAGCTCCTTCGGGATGGCCCACAATGCCCGCCCACCGTCACGCGACGGCACGCTGTCCACCCAGATCTCGGTGATCGTGGCGCGTGGCCGCACGCCATCTCGGACCAACGCCGCGACCAGCAGTTCGCTATAGGACAGCACGCCGCCGGCCTGGTAGTCGACCCACGCCGTGCCTAGGACCGCGCGTCCCGCGATCCGCAGCACGTGCGTGCCCGCAGGTACGGGTTGCGTGCCGCCGCCGACCCCGGGCGCCAGCCACACCGACACGTGCATCTGGCCGCGCAACTCCCACGGCTCGGGCGGGTACGTGACCTGATCGGTCATGCCCGCGATGGTAACAACGTTGGCGAGACAGGAGCGCCACTGCGGAGTCCGTGCGACTCCGCCGGCAGGATGATCAACCCGTCGCTCCACAACGCGGATGTCGATCGAACCTGTCACGATGACGGAATGGCGGAGCGAGTCGATGTGCTCGTGGTCGGCGCGGGCCTTTCTGGCGTCGTCGCCGCGCGGCGTCTCATCGCGGCCGGTATGGACGTACGCGTCCTTGAGGCCTCCGACGGACCGGGCGGTCGCATGCCTACGGATCTCGTCGACGGCTTCCGCCTTGATCGAGGCTTCCAGGTCGTCTGTCCGGCCTACCCGCGTTCGGCCGGGAGCTCGATGTTGCGGCACTCGACCTCTGCCGGTTCGCCCGCGGCGTCGCGGTCGAGCTCAACGGGCGGTTGCGAACGATCGTGACCGATCCCCCGAAAGCCCCATCGGCGCTGCTGTCCGGTGTGGTCGGTCCGGCCGACGCGCTCGCCCTCACCTCGATGTCGGCTCGCGACGTCTTCGC
>DASQPR010000617.1:0-3176 GCA_035643815.1 Micromonosporaceae bacterium
TGGCCACGACGCTGCTGGAGGCGATCGATCCGGCCGCGCTCCGCGAGCACGCCGCCGACGCAAGTCGTGCCGCATTGACCACGGGCACATCGCCGGAGGCCATCGCCGGCCGGATTCCGGTCATGGTCCTGGCGACGGCTCTCGGGTTGAACACCGCGGTGGTCGACGATGTTGCCGTGGCCGCGCGCGGCTACCAGCCCGGCACCGACGCCGGGCCGGCCGGCGACGCCGCGGTCGCAGCGCTCGTCGCGGCGTGCGGGGGTACGCCCGACGAGGACACGGCGGCCTGTATCGCGCTGCTGGTCCAGGCGCGTGACGCGACGGCCGAGTTGATCAATAACGCACTGTCCGCGAGCCCGCAGGCACCGAACGGTACGACCGCCGACGCATTGGTCACCGAGACACTGCGTTTTGATCCGCCGGTGCGGGCCCTCCGCCGTCTGTGCGTGGCATCGACGGCGATCGGCGCGACTGTTGTCGCCGACGGGACACCTGTGATCGTGGATGTCCCGGCGGCCAACCGCGACCCGGCGGTCTTCGCCGAACCGGACGTGTTCGACCCCGGTCGACGGGACGTCGAGCGGCACCTGACGTTCGGCACCGGTATCCGGCCGTGTCCCGGCCGCGATCACGCCGTGGCGCTCGCCGCCGGCGTGATTACGGCGCTGCTTGGAACAGCACCGGCGACGGTCATGGCCGAGTCGGGGACGGTCCTGGCCGAGTCGGCGGCGAACACCACGGCGCCGGTCGAGGACGTGGAGGCAGCGTCGTGACTGGTCTATGCGATGAGTTCCGCGCGCTGCACCGTCCGGGTGACCCGTTAGTGCTGCCGAACGCCTGGGACTTCGCGTCGGCCGCGAGCCTCGCCCGGGCCGGCTTCCGTGCGATCGGAACCACAAGTCTTGGAGTGGCGTCGGCTGCCGGTCTGCCCGATGCCCAGGGGAGGACCCGGGCCGAGACGTACGCGTTGGTGCGCCGGCTGTCCCGGCTGGACTGTCTCGTGACGGTCGACGTCGAGGGCGGCTTCAGCGAGCATCCGGAAGACGTCGCTCGGCTGGCCTTCGACCTCGCCTCTGCCGGCGCAGTCGGCGTCAACATCGAGGATGGTCGGTCCGACGGTAGCCTCGCGGATATCGGTCGGCAGCGCGAACTGATCCGCGCGATGAAACGCCGGGTGCCGCACCTGTTCGTCAACGCCCGTACCGATACGTACTGGCTGCATCCCGATCACCCGGATCTCGACGAGACGATCGCGCGCGTCCGCGCGTACCGCGATGCCGGAGCGGACGGCGTCTTCGTGCCCGGCTTGGCCGCGCCGGACGACATCCGCAGCGTCGTCGCCGCGACGGACGCGCCACTGAACGTCCTGTACCTGGCGGGACGGCTGACCGTACCGGCACTGGCCGAACTCGGCGTCGCCCGGATAAGTACCGGCTCGCTCCTCTTCCGCGCGGCCCTCGGGGCGGCCGTGGCCGCCGCGCTCGCGGTCGCTCGCGGCGACGATGCTCCACCCGGCGCACCGTCCTATGCCGACATGGTTGCGCTGGTCGGCGACTGATCGCGGCCGTGGCGGTGCTTTCGGCCGAAACGCTCAGGCCCGGTGGAGCATCTGATTGCTGCGCCGCGGTTTGCGGGTCTGCAACTGAAGGCCGCTCACCACGAGCGGAAAGTGGCTGAAGGCCTGCGGGGTGTTGCCGAGCTGCCGCTTCGCCACCGGATCCCACTCCTCGCTCAGCAGGCCGACGTCGTTGCGGATGTCGAGCAGCCGCTCGAACAAGTCGACGGCCTCGGTTTCCCGACCGGCACCGTGCAACGCGTCGACCATCCAGAACGAGCACGCGACGAAGACGCCCTCACCGCCGGGCAACCCATCGTCGGACGGCCCCGGCCGATAGCGCATGACGAAACCGTCCTGCGTGATCTCGCGCCGGATGGCATCGATCGTGCCGAGGACGCGCGGATCGTTGCCGGGCAGGAAGCCGACGCGCGGGATAATGAGTAGCGCAGCGTCCAACTCGTCGGTGTCGTACGACTGGACGAAGCTGTTCTTGTCGGCGTTGAAGCCTTTCGCGATCACCTCGGCGTGAATCTGGTCCCGGGTGGCCTCCCAGCGGTCGACGTCGCCCGGTAGGCCACTGTCCCGCACGCCGCGGACCATCCGGTCAAACGCCACCCAGGCCATCACCTTCGACTGCACGAAGTGCCGGCGCGGGCCGCGGATCTCCCAGAGTCCGTTGTCCGGCTCCATCCAGGCACCCTCGAGATGGTCGAGCAGCGCGACCTGGAGATCCCAGGCATCGTCCTGATGGGCCAGTCCGGCCTGGCGGCTCAGCGAGAGACCGTCGAGCACCTCGCCCCACACGTCGAGTTGGAGCTGCTCGGCGGCGGCGTTGCCGATCCGGACCGGCGACGACCCTTCGTAACCGTGCAGCCACGGTAGCTCGTATTCGGGCAGTCGTCGGGTGCCGTCGAGGCCGTACATGATCTGCAGTTGACTCGGGTCGCCGGCCACCGCACGCAGCAACCACTCGCGCCACGCCTTGGCCTCGTCGACGTATCCGGCGGCGAGCATGGCCTGCAAGGTGTACGTGGCGTCGCGCAACCAGCAGTAGCGATAGTCCCAGTTGCGTGGACCGCCGATCTGCTCCGGCAGCGACGTCGTGAGCGCGGCGACGATCCCACCGGTCGGCTTGTACGTCAACGCTTTGAGCGTGAGGACCGACCGTCGGATGGCGGTACGCCACCGACCCGGGACCTGGCAGCGGTTCGACCACGTCTGCCAATAGTCGACGGTGTGAGCCAGCAGTTCGTCCGCGTCGACCCGGGCGGGAGCGCCACGGTGGCTCGGGGCCCAGGTCAGCACGAACGGCACGCGGTCTCCGGCGTGGACGGTGAACGTGGCGATCGTTTTTCGCTCGGCACCCTGCAACTCCACCGGCGTACGCACCCACACGGCGTCGGGTCCGGCGATCGCTTCCAGGCCGCCGCTTCGGGCCCGGACCCACGGCACCACGCGGCCGTAGTCGAATCGCAGCAGCAGTTCGGTGTGCATCTCGACCGAGCCGGAGATGCCCTGCACGATCCGTACGACGTCGACCGCGGCCGTACGCGGCGGCATGAAGTCGATCACCTTGACGCGACCGGTCGGCGTGTGCCATTCGGTCTCCAGCACCAGC
>DASQPR010000618.1:0-2195 GCA_035643815.1 Micromonosporaceae bacterium
GCCCGCGGCGCGGAGCTTGTCGGCGACCTGAGCCACGCTCCCGGCCTGCCCGCGACAGCCGCTCCGGGACGCGAGTTTCGATCGGCCCGAGAACGGCCGGCGCGCACCGCGGCGCCGCGGGCACGAACACCTGCAGCGGAGCTGGAGTCTCGATGACGACCGCAGCGCCTCGATGCCGACCAGGGGGAGCGGCTCTCCTGCCCCGGAGCCGGCGTGTGCTCAGCGTCAGGGGATCGCGACCTTGGCGACCACTTGCTGCTGATAGTTGCCCGGATTCGAGCCGTCGTTGTAGGTGCTGACGAACGTCGAGACGTCGGTCGTCCCGGCGGTGATGTTGCCGAAGTAGTCGCCGATGAAGGTTCCTTCGCCGGCCGGGCTACCGGTATGCGGTGCGTTCAGCTGCGGGTCCCACGTGTGCTGTGTGAGCCGCACGTTGTGGCCGAGCGGCGCCAGCGTCGGCGTGTAGAACTGGATGCTGGCGTTGACGCAGTAGTTGGACGCGCCGTACGGCGGCACCGGCCCGGTGTAGTCCGGGTTCTGGGCCGCACGGTCGAGCGCGATTCCGGCCGCCGCGGCCTCGGCGGTGCCGGCGGCCGGGCAGGCGAGGCGGCGGTCGTAGAAGTTGACGCTGACCGTACCGTCATCCGCGACTGCGAGGTTCGGCTGAAACTCGTCCACCGGGCTCGTGTTGTCGTTGACCTGGATCGGCGTCGTCCACGTCGCGCCGCCGTCGTAGGAGGCCGTGAGCAGGACGTTCCCGATTCCGGCGCTGTAGTCCTCGTACGCGATGTACAGCGGATAGCGGCCCTGCGCGTCGAGGTGATTCCCGACAGCGAACGTGTCCGTGATCCCGTCACGGAAGGTCGTGTTCGGGTAGATCAACGGCGGCAGCGCCGCGTTGTTCACCGGCGTGCTCACGACCGACCACGTCTTACCACCGTCGGTGGAGCGGTCGACGGAGATCGTCGTCGCGAAGGACTGGTGTGCCGGGTCCTCGTTCGTGATCGTCGTGTACACGACGCCGCCCGGGTCGACGTGCGGCAGCAGATACGTCGCGCCCTGCGGGGTGTGCGGCGGCGTCGGCAGCGGGATCGGCGCCGACCAGGCGGTATGCGTCCCGTCGGCCTGCGCGTCCGCATAGGAGACGAACGGGGTCGGCGTGAACGCCCCGTGGAAGACGACCCACATCGCGTAGATCCGGTTGTAGTGCGGGCTGGCCGGATTCGTGTCGATCGTGATCCACTGCTTGTCCGGCTCGCCGCCGACGCTGTCGTAGGTGGCGACGAAGTCCGGGTGGCCGTCGACGGTCGTCTTCCAGCCGGTCGCGTTCGTGGCCCCGCGCGGCCGCACCGAGACGGAGATCACCTCGGCCGGCTGCACGGGATTCGGCTCCTGCGACTTGCCGACGGTGAAGTTGTGGCTCCCGTCCGCGTTATAGAAGAACTGGTACGGAAGGTGGAGCTGGTAATAGTTGCCGAAGCCGTCGAACGCGCCGACCGGGTCGGTGTTGTCGGTCCAGCCTTCGTACCCCGGTACGTGACCCTGCACCGGCCACGTCGTGCCACCATCGAACGACTCGTAGAAGCCGGTCAGGTGGTTGTAACCCTCGGCGCTGACGAACCACTTGACCGAGCCGATCAGATGCAGCGGATTAGTCGGATCGACACGAATGTCCGACTCGGAATGGTCCTTGACCAGCTGCGGCGCAGCCGCGGGATAGCCCGGGTTGCTCCCAGCCTGCGTCGGGTACGGCCCTGCGGCGCCCGTGTCCTCACCCGTGGTCGCGCCCGGACAAGCCGACACGCCCGTGTAGCCATCGTTCGGCCCATCGTTGAACGCACTCGCGTCGACCTCGGGTCGATAGCAGCTAACCCGCTGCGCCGTCGCATCGACGTTCGAGACGCCAACGCCCTGGACGCTCCGCGCGTACACCGCGTCGGACTGCGTCCCCTGCGGTACGTTCCCCACACCCGGATCGGCCCCAGGCGAAGCCGTCGAGGCGCCCGCAGCCGAAGGCCCACCGGCGATCCCGGCAACCGCGAGCGCAAGCACGCCGAAAAGAACTCGCACCTTCATGGACCCTCCTTTGCTCGGTGACCCGCGCCTCCCAATCGGTAACACGCCGGGAAACAAGGGACACTCGATGCCTCCGCTCTTAAGGAACTTGTAGCTATAGCGGGACAAACGCCGGGGAC
>DASQPR010000619.1:0-4265 GCA_035643815.1 Micromonosporaceae bacterium
AGAATCGGGACAGCGTCGGTCACGCCGTGCGCGATATCGCGAAGTATCTGCGCGGCGCGTTCGCGGTGCGGTGGCGGGTCGACGGGTTCCAATCACCGCCACGCCCGTCCGGCACGCCGCGCAACCTGCTGGGCTTCAAGGACGGTACGGCCAATCTCGACAAGACAAACAACGCGCTGATGAACCGGCAGGTCTGGATCGAGTCGGACGCCCAGCAGCCGTGGATCGCCGGCGGCAGCTACCAGGTGATCCGGAAGATCCGGATGCTCATCGAGTTCTGGGACCGGATCGGAATCACCGAGCAGGAAAACCTGATCGGTCGGCGGCGGGACACCGGTGCGCCGATGGACGGCAACGCCGAGATCGATACGCCGAACTTCCCGGCCGATCCGGTCGGTGCCGCGACACCGTTGACGAGTCACATCCGGCTGGCGAACCCTCGTACGCCGCAGACCGAGGCGAGCCGGATCCTGCGCCGGCCGTACAACTTCGACAACGGCATGGACGCGGTCGGCAACCTCGACATGGGGCTGCTATTCGTGGCCTATCAGCAATCCATCGCCCGCCAGTTCGCGACGATCCAGAAGCGACTCGAGGGCGAACCGCTGGTCGACTACATCCAGCCCGTCGGTGGCGGCTACTTCCTGGCCCTGCCGGGCGTACGCGACGACAAGGACTTCTTCGGTCGTACGATGCTCGCCTGATGTACCCGCGCGGCACCGCCGGTCCACAGTGGTCACTTCGTGCGACGAGTTCAGTCGGGTGCGGCAACCCGCCGTTCACCGAAGCGATGCGACTCGGCGTCGTTGTCCTTGGGTTCACAGGGTCACGTCACCATCGATTCACAAAACGTTCGGCGCTCCTTCGCATCACGGCCGTCGATCTGCCCGCCGGCTCCACCAGATTGCGTAGTGCAATGTCGCACTTCAGGAGGAGGCGAATAGTGGGCATCAGGCCCAGCACGTGGAACAAGACGCCACGCGTCACGGCGCTCGTCGTGGGCGGCGCGGCGTTGGCCCTCATCGTGGGGACCGGCCCGGTGTGGGCGGGCAACAAGTCGGCTCCCCAGCAAAAGCACAACGGCCCGGTGGCGACGGCCACGCCGATCAAGCACCTGGTGGTCATCTTCGACGAGAACATCTCGTTCGACCATTACTTCGGCACGTACCCCAATGCCACCAACGCGGACGGCACGCCGTTCACGGCGAAGAAAAACACGCCGAAGATCGACGGACTCACGCCGAAGCTGCTGACCCAGAACCCCAACATGTTCAACCCCACCCGGTTGAGCTCGTCGCAGGCGTTGACCTGCGACCAGAACCACGGGTACGCAGCCGAGCAGAAGGCGTACGACGGCGGCAAGGCCGACCAGTTCGTCCAGTTCACCGAGACCGACAAATGCACCGGCCAGCCGATCCTATTCGGCCAGCCAGGTCTCGTCATGGACTACTACGACGGCAACACCGTCACCGGTCTGTGGAACTACGCGCAGAACTACGCGATGAGCGACAACTCGTACAGCAACGGGTTCGGCCCGTCGACCCCCGGCGCGATCAACCTCGTCTCGGGTAACACCCACGGTGTCGTCGCCGTCAACTCGGTGACCCACACCGTCACGTCGGCGCCGAACATCACGCAGTCCGCGAACGGTGCCGGCGTCGGCACCGACATCAACGACTTCGACCCGGCGTGGGACGACTGTTCGGACAACAACCACGTGTCGACGAGCAACCTCGGCGCGATGGAGGGTACGAACGTCGGTGACCTGCTGAACCGGCAGGGCGTCACGTGGGGCTGGTTCCAGGGTGGCTTCAAGCCGACCGTGACGGCGGCCAACAGCCCGAGCGGCTTCGCGGTCTGCGGCGCGTCGCACAACAACATCGGCGGCATCCCGGCCACCGATTACAGCCCGCACCACAACCCGTTCGAGTACTACCTGTCGACGTCGAACCCGCACCACCTGCCGCCGTCGTCGACGGCAATGATCGGCCAGACCGATCAGGCCAACCACGAGTACGACATGACCGACTTCGACGCGGCCGTCCAGGCGAACAACATCCCGTCGGTGAGCTTCCTCAAGGCACCGGAATACCAGGATGGCCACGCCGGCTACTCGGATCCGTTGGATGAGCAGACGTTCATCGTGAACACGATCAACGAGCTGCAGAATTCCAAGGACTGGTCGTCGACGGCGGTCGTCGTCGCCTACGACGACTCCGACGGCTGGTACGACCACGTCACCCCGTCGATCAAGAACGGGTCGACCGACGCGTCAGTCGACCAGTCGGCACTGTGTGGTGACGCTCCGATCCTCGGTGGGTATGAGGACCGGTGTGGACCCGGGCCGCGCCAGCCGCTGCTGGTCATCAGCCCGTTCAGCAAGCAGAACTACGTGGACCACACGCTCACGGAGCAAACCTCCGTGCTGAGGTTCATCGAGGACAACTGGTTCACCGGGCGCCTCGGCGACAGTTCGTTCGATAAGAGCTCGAACTCGATCACCGGCATGCTGGACTTCCACCACAAGCCGAACACGACGCCGGTCATCCTCGATCCGGCGACCGGCGCCGTGAAGTCGCACTGATCCACTGCTCGACTCGGGCGAGAGCCCGCAGCGATACACGCCGAACCCCGGCGGCCGGTCGGTCCGGCCACCGGGGTTCCGTGCGTCTGGTCCCCACCGCTACGGGCGTACGACGTCGTGCTAGTCCGCCAGCCGGAACAGCAGCGACGTCTGCCAGCGCGACATGTCGGGTTCCCGGTCGGGATCGGACAGGTTGACAATCAGCCGGCAACCCCACCGATCGCCGTCCGCCGACGGCGTTACGTCGCAGCTGAGCCCCTGATTATCGGCCCACGCCAGCACGGCGGTGGTCACGTCGACCAGTTGGGCGGGATGCCCGGCGTGGAGGTAGCTCACATAGCGTCCGGCCGGCAGGACTCCGTCGAAGACCAGGCTCTGGTCGGACACAGCCTCGTCGAAGGCCGGGTCGGCGACTGGGATCCCGGTCTCGCACTCGAGCTGTCGGCCCATGTCAATGACGTTGAGCCGGAAGAACGGAGCGCCGGCCGCCTCGATGTGCCTGCCGGCGAGCCAGGAAAACAGCTCCGGGATTCGTGCGGTGAGCTCCGCGAACCCGTCCATCGTGATGGTGCGGCGCATTCCCACGTAGGACTCGTCGCCGCGATTGACGATCTCGGGCGGGTGAGGCAGATCCATGACCCGATTCAACCGCAGACCGCCCGGCTCGCAACTTCTGAGAAGTTGCCCGGCTGGCAACACGTAGACCGGCCAACTTCCCAGAAGTCGTAATGATCTTGGGGCGGTAGTGACGCCAGCTCACGCGCCGAGGAGCTTGCGCACCCGGGGCGCGCCGATCGCGAGCAGGAGCGTGGGCAGCCTCGGTCCGGTGTCGCGCCCGACCAGCAGTCGGTAGAGAAGCGCGAAGAACGTACGCTGCGCGACCTTCAACTCATTCGTCGGCTTCGTATCCATCGGCAGGCCGAGTTGCCGCTTGGGCACTCCGTACGCCAACGTGGTAAGCCCCCCGAGCGACCAGTGGTCGTCGAGCCCGTCGAGCAGCATCGCGAGCGACTCGCGTTGGGCGTCGTCGAGCGAGGCGAGCAGCTCGGTGTCGGGCTCGTCGCGAACCCGCGTACGCAGCTCGGGAGGCACCTGGGTGGTGATCCAGCGCTCGGCCTTGGAAAGGCGCGGTCGCGTCTCGTCGAGCGACGTGATCGGGTTGTCCGGATCGAGGTCGCGCAGGATTCGCAACGTCTGCTCCGGGTCGCCTGTGGTCACATCGACGATCGACGCGAGCGTGCGATAGGACACCGGGCGGGGAGTCGCCGGCAGCAGTCGGGTGGCCGTGCCGACCGCCCGCATGTGCGCGGCGACGTCGGCCGGGGTCGCCGTCCCCGCGGTCACCTTCGCGCCGAGCGCGTCCCACTCGTCGTAGGTGCGCTGGATCTCTTGATCAAACGCGATCTTGAACGCCTGGTTCGGCCGTCGACGTGCGTAGAGCCACCGCAGCAGTGGCGCCTCCATGATCTCCAGCGCCTCGGCCGGAATCGGTACGCCGCCCCGCGAGCTGGACATCTTCGCCATGCCGGCGATGCCGACGAACGCGTACATCGGGCCAATTGGTTGTACGCCGCCGAACACGGGCCCGACGATCTGGCCACCGACCTGGAAGGATGAGCCCGGCGAGGAGTGGTCGACGCCACTGGGCTCGAAGTCGACGCCCTCGTACGCCCACCGCATC